>SYBY01000305.1 GCA_005788585.1 Actinomycetota bacterium
CGCCCTCGGCCACCCGTTCGGCCAGACCGGCGTCCGCATCCTGACGACGCTGCTCAACGACCTCGAGACGACGGACGGCACGTTCGGCCTCGAGACGATGTGCGTCGCGCAGGGCCAGGGCGAGGCGATGATCATCGAGCGCCTGAAGTAGCAGCGTTCTCCGCGCTCGGCGTGTGGGTGGGGCAGCGCCCTCACCCCACGCCGCGAACGACCGCGCTAGTCGTCGGCGGGCGGCGGCCGGAACACGATCTTCTTCGTGTCCGACAGTGACGCGCCGCCGAGCCGCAGCGCCGTCTGGATGCCCTCGCTGCCGACCTCGCCGTCCTCGACGGCCTTGCGCAGGTCGTTGAGGACGAGCCGGTCCTCGTCCGAGACCGCGTCACGCGGCGCCTCGAGCAGGATCAGGTGGCGCGGGCGGCGCAGCGCCGCGGCGGCACGCAGCAGCGGCTCGCGCTCCTCGGCGCCGACCGTATCCAGGACGACGCACGTCGAGTCGCCGGACTGCAGGCGCTTGGTGATCGCCGCGTCCAGCAGCTGGGCGGCGCGCTCCTCGATCTCGTCGTCGGCGACCTTGCCCGCGAGCAGACGGCGCACCTTCGCCATCGACAGCATCGCGTTCTTCTCCTCGAGCACCCGGTTGGCGAACTGCTCGGCCTGCTCGGGCGCGCCGCTGACGATCAGCAGCAGGCTGCCCGGCGTGTAACGCAACCGGAAGGCCGGCGAGAGGAGGCGCGTGCGGACCGAGATGTCGCGGGGCTTGGGCGGCGCGTCGGCGCCGTCACGGCGCGGACGATCGGAGGACCAGCCTCCCCGCTCGTCGTCGGAGATCTTGACGCTGCGCGTCTCGGGAGGCGTGGACATGCCCCTGAGTCTACGCCGTTCACTAGAGTTTCCAGTCGTCCACTATGCGTGACGATCTCGACGACCTCGCCCGGCGCATCGGCCGCGCCGTCCATGCCCACCGTGCCGCCCGCGGGGAGTCCCTGGGCGAGGTCAGCCGTGCAAGCGGGCTGTCGAAGACGATCCTCGCGCGGATCGAGCGGGGTGAGGGCAACCCGTCGATGGAGACGCTCTGGAAGCTGTCGCAGGCCCTCGGCGTCGGCCTCGGCGCCCTCGTCGCGCCGGAGACCGCGCCCCGCGTCGAGGTCCTGCGCGCCGGCGAGGGCACGCCCGTCGCCGCCGACTCCGGCCTGGACGGCCTGCTCCTGTACGCCGACACCCGCGCGCGACGCACCGAGCTCTTCACCTGGGAGCTGCCCGCGCGGACCGAGCAGCGCTCGCCCGGCCACCTGCTCGGCACCGAGGAGCTGCTGCTCTGCACGGCCGGTGCCATCACCGTGGGACCCGCGGACGAGACCGTCGAGCTGCGCGCCGGGGACCTCGCGCGTTTCGCCGCCGACGTCGAGCACGTCTACGCCACCGGCGCCCGCGCGGCGCGCACCCTGAACCTCATGCTCTACGGATGAGCGCGCGCGGCGGCATCGCCCAGCCCGTCACCGCCGGGGTGGTGCAGGTCGTCGTGGGGTTCGCGAGCACGTTCGCGCTCGTGCTCACCGGCCTGCGCGCCGTCGGGGCGACGGAGGCGGAGGCCGCCTCGGGCCTCCTGGTCATCTGCCTCACGATGGCCGCGGTCGTCGCATTCCTCTCGCTGCGCACCCGTATGCCCGTCGCGATCGCCTGGTCGACGCCCGGCGCCGCGCTGCTGCTCAGCACCGGCGCGCCGGACGGGGGGTATGCCGCCGCGATCGGGGCGTTCGTGGTCTGCGGCGTGCTCATCGTGATCACCGGCACCTCGCACGCGCTCGCGCGCGCGATCGCGGCGATCCCCGGGCCGATCGCGAGCGCGATGCTCGCGGGCGTCCTGCTCCCCATCTGCCTCTCACCCGCGCAGGCGCTGGTCGAGCTGCCCGGGCAGGCGGCGCCGATCATCGGCGCCTGGCTCCTGCTGTTCGTCGTCGCGCGGCGCTGGGCGGTGCCGGCGGCGATCGCCGTCACGGCGCTCGTCATCGGCGTGACGGAGACGTTCGACGTCACCGGCAGCGACCTCGTCCCGGCCGCGACCTGGACGACGCCCGCCTTCACCCCGGGCGCCATCATCGGCCTGGCCGTTCCGCTCTTCCTCGTCACGATGGCGTCGCAGAACATCACGGGAATGACGGTGCTGGCGAGCTTCGGCTTCCGCCCGCCGCTCCGGCCGATCCTCGTGACCACGGGTGGTGCCACCGCCCTCACCGCGCCGTTCGGGGTCTTCGCCATCAACCTGGCCGCGATCAGCGCCGCGCTCATGGCCGGTCCCGAAGGCGGACCGGACCCGTCACGACGCTGGATCGGCGGGCTCAGCGCCGCCGCGGCCTACGTCGCCGTGGGACTGTCGGCGGGAGCTGCCGCGGTGCTGCTCGCGGCCGCGCCACCGCTGCTGATCGAAGCCGTCGCCGGGCTGGCGCTGCTCGGCGCCCTGGCCGCCGCGCTCAGCAGCGCGATGAGCGACGGCGAGCACCGCGAGGCGGCCGTCGTGACGCTCGTCGTCAGCGCGTCGGCGATCACCGCGGTCGGGATCAGCGCGCCGTTCTGGGGCCTGGTCGCCGGGCTCGTGGTGCTCGGCGCGCAGCGCCTGCAGCGCCGTCGCGCAGGTGTGACTTCTGCCACGAAGGGGTAGGCGCCGCAGGTCAACCGAAGGGAGGCCCTCGTGGCCAAGACTCCTCGCGCACGCCTCGCCGTGTGCGCCCTCACCGCCGGTCTGAGCCTGGCGCTCGCCGCCCCGGCGATCGCCGCATCACCAGGCGGCGCGCCCGACCGGCTCACCCGTGCCGTCACGCTCCCCGGCATCACCGAGCACCTCCAGGCGCTCCAGGCGATCGCGACCGCGAACGACGGGACCCGCGCGTCCGGCACGCCCGGGTACGCCGCCTCCGCCGACTACGTCGCGGAGAAGCTCGAGGCCGCCGGTCTCCGCGTGACCCGGCAGTCCTTCGACTTTCCGTTCTACCGGGAGACCGGCCCGTCCGCGTTCGAGCGCACAGCGCCAACCCCCACCACCTACGCGCTCGACACGGAGTACCTCGTCATGGAGTACTCCGGGTCCGGCGAGGCCGCCGGCGACGTCGTCGGCGTCGACCTGTCGCTCGCAGACCCGTCGACCGCGACCTCCGGCTGCGAGCCAAGCGACTTCGACGGCTTCCCGGCGGGCGCGATCGCGCTGCTCCAGCGCGGCACCTGCCCGTTCGGCGACAAGGCCGCGCATGCCGAAGCGGCGGGCGCATCGGGCGCGATCATCATGAACCAGGGCGACGGCGGTGCTGACCGCACCGACCTCTTCGGCGGCACTCTCGGCGCACCGGTCGGCATCCCGGTGGTGTCCGTGAGCTTCGCACTCGGCGGCGAGCTCGCGCAGGACGGCACCGCGGCCCGCATCTCGACGCAGACCGAGTCGCAGATCCGCTCGACGGAGAACGTCATCGGCGACCTCGCCCCGCGCAACGCGCGCAAGGCCGGGAAGACCGTCGTCGTCGGCGCGCACCTGGACTCCGTCATCGACGGGCCGGGCATCAACGACAACGGCACCGGCACGTCGGCGATCCTCGAGATCGCCGAGCAGCTCGCCCGCGGCCAGAAGCCGGTCAACCCCGTGCGCTTCGCGTTCTGGGGGGCCGAGGAGGCCGGGCTGCTGGGCTCGACGCACTACGTCGGGTCCCTCAGCGAAGCGGAGCTCGGGCAGATCGGCCTGAACCTCAACTTCGACATGCTCGGGTCGCCCAACTGGGCGCGGCTCGTGTACGACGGTGACGGCTCGGACACCGGCACGGCGGGTCCGTCGTTCTCCGACGAGATCGAGCAGACGTTCCTGACGTACTTCGCCGGCCGGGGGCTGGCGACGCAGCCGACCGCGTTCGACGGCCGGTCGGACTATGGGCCGTTCATCGACGTCGGGATTCCCGCGGGCGGGCTGTTCAGCGGGGCCGAGGCCATCAAGACCGCGGAGCAGGTCGACCTGTTCGGCGGCGTGCTGGGCGAGGCGCTGGACCGCTGCTACCACCTGGCATGCGACACGCTCTCGAACATCGGGGAGACAGGGCTCGACCAGCTCTCCGACGGCGCCGCGTACGCGACCGCCGTCTACGCGTTCGAGCGGTCGTCGCCCGGGAAGGCCACGGGCAAGACCAAGGCGCAGAGGGACCGCGCGGAGTTCCGCGGACCGCAGCGCCGTCGCTGAGACGCCGCGGCCGGCCGGTGGACGTCTACGCGTCCGCCGGCTGGCCGGCCCACGCCTTGAGCTGCGGCAGCGGGTCGATCGGCTTGCCGCCGAGGTACCAGCCCGGCGCGGTCCACATCTCGAAGTGCAGGTGACACGCGCTGGACCGGCCGGTCGACCCGACCTTGCCGAGTTCCTCGCCCGCGCGGACCGCCTCGCCCTTCTTCCAGGTCGTCGGCTCCTGGAGATGCATGTAGGCCTGGCTGGAGCCGTCGTCGGCCTGGACGACGACGTAGTTGCCCGCGCGGCTCTGGTAGGCCACGTGCTGGATCTCCCCCGACAGCGCGCTGACGACGGGCAGGCCGCACTTGGCGAGGACGTCCTGGCCCTGATGGCCGCGGCCCCCGCCGAACGTGTTCGTGTGCGTACCGAAGTCGTACTTGCCGACCACGGGGAAGACACCCGCCGCTCCGTCGACCGATGAGGCCGGGGTCACACGACGGCCCGGGAGCACCTGGAGCCGGGGGCCCGGATCGGACCGGTCGCCCGCCGACGTGATGACCCGGACGGGGCCGGTCTTCGCTCCGCGCGGCACCCGGACGAGGACGCGGCGAGGAGACGCGGTGGTCGGACGGGCCCGGCGGTCGTCCTTCGCGCCCTTCCCGCCGAGGAAGACCACCGTGCGGGTCCCGCGCAGGTTCTCACCCGAAAGCCTGAGCACCTCGCCGCGCGGGCACTGCGCGGCGCCGTCGCCCGCCGGGCAGCGCAGCTCGGAGACGGCAGGCTCGCCCATGGCGGTGGCGCCCCCCACCGCAGCGTGGGCCGAGGGACCTGCGGCGATCAGGGCAAGCGGAGCCAGCGCGAGCGCGCGGCGTGAAATGCGGGCCACGGTGACGTGGCAGGCACGGGTCAGCAACAAGTTCGACACCTCTTCAGCGACGGTGGTGCCTACGGGGTGAGCTGACGGGCTCGCGCATGAGGTCTGCGCTACGACGCACCTTGGCGTCGATTCGCCCCAACGACGTGGGTCCCCCGCTCCAGC
>SYBY01000306.1 GCA_005788585.1 Actinomycetota bacterium
AAGACCTCCTCGTTGAACGTCCGCATGCGCCGCGGGCGCGCGCCGTCATTGCCGAGGTCGACGGTCTGGGCGTCGCCGGTGCCGAACCACAGCGTGCCGTCGCGCGGGTCGCTGACCACGGTGCCGATCGCGTGGGTGCGCCCGGTGGCCGGGATGCAGTCGACCTTGGCGTCGCCGGCCGTGGCGTGGTTCCCGTCCGGGACGTCACCACCGAGCGTCGTGAAGCGGTCGTCGGGGAAGCACTCACCTTGGTCGGCGTCGCCGCCGACGAGCGTCTTCTCGCCGGTGACCTGGTTGTCCTCCGAGACGGTCACGCGCACGAGCCGGGAGCTGTGCCGCCCGTCGTCGTCGTCCGCGTCATCGTCGGCGACGAACAGCACGTAGAGGTAGCCGTTGGCGGGGAAGTCGGTGTCCACCGTGATGCCGATCATCCCGCGGTCGACGGCCGCGTTCACGCGGTCGCGCCAGTCGAGGAGCGGCGTCGGGTCGAGCGTGCCGTCGGCGTTGCGGACCCGCACGCGGCCGGGTTTCTCGGCGATGAACATCCGCCCGTCCGCCGCCGGGGCGAAGGCGACAGCCGTCGGCTGGTCCAGCCCCTGGGCGAGGGTGAGCTCCTCGAAGTCGGCGGGCAGCGCGGAGCCGGCGGCGGGCAGGGCCGCAAGCAGTGCGAGCACCGTGGCCAGCGTGACGAGGACGCGGCGCGTCATCGGCGACCGGTCCGGACCACGCGGCTGGCCACGGTCCTGCGGGCGAGGACGCTCCCGCGCGGGTCGAGTGCGCGCAGCCGCACGGTCGTCGCGCCCGCCGGCAGCGGGCCACGGAGGTCCGCGGTCCAGCGCCGCGCCGTGCCGCTGCCCCGCACCGTCGCGGGCAGCCAGGTCGGCGCCCTGCACGACCGAGGCCTGGCGAACCGGCGCTGGGTGCGCGACCACCACGCGCAGCGCGTGCCGTGCCGGCGCATGACGGCGAGATCGACGCGCTGCGCGCCGTGGAGGTCGAGCATGCGCCCGGCGAGCCGGCGCGGTCCGGTGCGCGCGGCGCGCAGGCGGTCCAGCGTCAGGCGTCCGGCACGCGGCCGCTCGTCGAGCTTCGGCGGCGGATCCCCGCTGCCTTTCGGCCCGGACGGGTCGGGCGTGACGATCGGCGGTTCGGGAGCGGGTGGCGGCACGACGGCGGTGTAGGCGGCGGTCAACGTCGTGTCTCCCGCCGGGACCTCGAACCCGCGATCGGCCGCCGGGTTGCGGTCATCCCACGCGTCGAAGCGCAGCGCGCCCAGTGTGGCGGGCGCCGACAGCGCCACGCGGGCCCCGACGACCGAGGTGCGGACGCCGCCGTCAGCGAGAGGCGCGCCCCCGTAGGTGAACGCCGCGCCCGCCGGAGCGCTGCGCAGGCGCACCGTGGCGGTCTGCGGCCTGATGGTCGCGGTCGCGGTGTCCTCCGCCCCGTCGGCGTCACGCGCGACGAACGTCACGACGTACGCGGCGTCGGGCTCGTCGGCGCCCGCCGCGGTCAGCGCCAGGTCCGGCCCGGTCCCTGTGACGGGTGGGCCCTGGGCCGTGCCGCCGACCGTGCGCTGGACCGACCAGCGCAGCGCGTCGCCGGCCAGCGGTCCGTCCTCGACGTCGGCGCCCGTGCCGCGCAGGGCCAGCGGCGCGCCCGCCCGGTACGTGGCGGGCACCTCGAGTGTCGCGCGGGGCGTGGCCTTGTAGCGCGCGGTGAGCGTCGCGCCGCCCGCGGGAACCGTGAAGGGCCGCACCCGCGTCGTCGAGCCCGACTCCCAGCCGGCGAAGTCGTAGCGCACCCCGTCGCGCACGAACGACGCGATCGGCGTCAGGCTCGTGTTCAGGCCGATGGTCGACGCGTGGTCGGCGGGCGTGTCGAACGGGCGCTCGCCGTACTGGATGCGGACTCCGGAGGGCACGCTGCGCAGCCGCACCGTCGCGGTGCGCGGATCCAGGCGCCAGTTCGCCGTGTCGGTCAGGCCGCTGCTGTCCGTCGCGGTCAGCGTGATCGCGTAGTAGGAGTCGCTGTCGTGATCGTCGATGCCCGGCGGCAGCGCGGGCTCGGTGCCGGTGTACGTCCCCAGCAGGTGGGTGTGGTCGTTGTGGACGAGGTTCACCGACCAGCTCAGCGCCGCACCGGTCAGCGTCCCGTCCTGGGCGTCCGTGGCCTGCGCGCGCAGCGTGATCGGCGCGCCGCCCGCGAAGGTCGTGTCGCTGGTGGGCAGGATCTCGACCTCGGGCCGCATCTCGGCGACCTGCACCTGCACGGTGGTGGTGCCGGTGAGGCCGCGGCCGTCGTCGACGGTCAGACGCGCCGTGTACGCGCCGGCGTCCGCGTAGGTGTGCTGGACCGTCGCGGTCGTGGCATCCGTCTCCCCGTCCCCGTCGAGGTCCCAGGCGTACGTGAGCTGGTCGCCGTCGCCGTCGGTCGACCCGGCCGCCGAGAGCTCGACGTGCAACGGCGCGGGCCCCGACGCGGGCGTGGCCGTCGCCCGGGCCACGGGACGCGCGTTGCCCGGCGCGTAGCGGATCCGCACGATCCGCCCGGTGCCCGGCAGGATCGCGCCCCACGGCGTGACCTCGCCGATGTCGGCGTACACGATGTCGCCGTTGGCGGGATGCGTGCCGAGGTCGACGCCGAGCCACCGGTCGGCGAGCTCGCCGAACGCGCTGCCCGCGAGCGGCAGGGCCGAGGTCGTCGCCCAGTCGGTGACGAGCGGCGGCGTGAGGTTCCATCCGCCGGCGCCGTCGGACGGCAGGTGTCGTAGCCAGCCCTGGGCGTAGTCGCCGACGACGAGCGACCCCCGGTACTCCGGCGGGTAGCTCGTCCCGGTGTAGGCCGGGCCACCAACGATGGACCCGCCGCTGCCGATGCGGTCGTACTCCCAGTCCGGACCCGCCATGCCGACCGGCGTGCGGGGCGTCGTCGTCGAGCGCAGCTCCGTGCAGAGGGTGCTCCCGGAGTACGTGTCGTTGTCCAGCGAGCCCTCCCAGCACGGCCAGCCTGCGTTGTCCCCCGGCGAGGCCAGCGTCACCTCTTCGCGCGCGCCCCAGCCGACGTCGCCCACGGCCACGCGCCCGTCGGCCAGCAGCGAGAAGCGGAACGGGTTGCGAAAGCCGGTGGCGAACGTCTTGGCGCAGACGGTGTCCAGGCTCGTCTCGTCTGGGCAGAATGCGTGGCCGGGGACCCCGCGGCCGTCGCGGTCGACGCGGATGATCTTCCCGGCGAAGCTGTCGGGGCGCTGGCTGCGCAGCACGCGCTGGTCGATCCCGTCGAACCCCGCGCCGTCACCGGTGCCGAGGTAGAGCGTCCCGTCGGGCGCCGAGCGGACGGTGCCGACCGCGTGGGTGTCACCGTCGATGGGCAGGCAGTCGACGTCGTTGTAGTCGCCGTCATCGAGGGTGCCGCCGGGCAGCACGTACGGGCCCGGGCACGGCCCGCCCATCCCGTCGGCGCCGAGGATGACCTCCGGCGTGCCCGCTGATCCGTCGTCCTCCACGGGCACGCGGACGAGCAGCGAGCTGTGCGGGTCGTGGTCCTGGTAGCCGTCGGCGCCGTCACCCCAGCCGTCGGACACGTAGAGCAGGTAGACGAACCGGTGGGCCGGCCACTGCCCGTCGACCGCGACGCCGACGAGGCCGCGGTCCCACCACTGGTTGACCGGCGGCACGTGCGGCGACGTGTTGAGGTCGAGCCACAGGGCACGCGCGCCGCCCGGTGTCACGCGGTGGACCTTGCCCGCCTTCTGGATGACGTACATCGTGCCGTCGTCGCGGAACGCGAAGCCCGTGGGTGCGTCGAGGCCGGACGCCAGCGGCTCGCTCGTGAAGCCGGGCGGCAGCGCCGGCTCGGCGGCCTGCGCCGGAACGCAGACGAGCGAGAGGCAGCCGGCGACGGCCGCCACGAGACGCAAGACGAGGAACCCCACTCCCTTGGTTGTAGCGGACCGCGCCCCGTTGGTGAAGAGCCCTGGACCAGTCCGGCTCAGGACCGGTCGTGTCCAGACCTGCGCCTGACGGCCGTGCGCCGCCGCCGGACCCCGGCGGCCAGACGCAGCGCCGGGACCTTCCACGCCGCCTCCAGCGCCACCCGTGCGGTCATTTTCGACGCGCCCAGCCGCCGGTCGCGGAACACGATCGGGACCTCGGTCACGCGGAAGCCCGCGCGCAGCGCGCGAAAGGTCATCTCGATCTGGAAGACGTAGCCGTTCGCGCGCACCCCGTCGAGGTCGATCGCGCGCAGGACGTCGGCCGAGAAGCACTTGAAGCCGCCGGTGAGGTCGCGGACCTCGACGCCCAGCACGGTCCGCGCGTAGTGCGAGCCGCCGGCGCTCACCAGCCGCCGGGCACGGCCCCAGTCCTCGATCGCGCCCCCGTCGACGTACCGCGATCCCAGGGCGATGTCCGCCGATCCGGCGATCACGGGCGCGAGCAGGCGCGGCACGTCGGCCGGGTCGTGGGAGAAGTCGCAGTCCATCTCCACGATCAGGTCGGCGCCGGCGTCCAGCGCCTGGCGGAAACCCGCGAGGTACGCCCGGCCCAGGCCGCGCTTGGGACCGTTGTGGCGCACGACGACGCGGGGATCGTCCGCCGCCAGGCCGTCGGCAATGGCACCCGTGCCGTCCGGGGACGCGTCGTCGACGATCAGGACGTGCCCGTCGACCGGGGCCTCGTCGAGCGCCGCGAGGACCGCAGCCACGAGCCGCGCGACGTTCTCGGCCTCGTTGTACGTCGGGAGGATCACCCAGGCGGACGGCATGCGGCGGGGAAGGGTCGCAGAGATTGATGTCCGTGGACGGCTGGTGGAGGCGCCCGTCCTTCAGACACACGTCCACCTTCGTTCAAACCACTCTCTCACCGGCCGAGCCGTTCCGATGGTCAGAGCAGGAAACGCGGAGGACCGATCCCAGTGATCCGGCCCCCCGACAACGGCACACCCGTCGCGAGGCGGGGCCGCAAAGCCAGGGATCTCGCCCCAGAGACCGCCCAGCTGCCGAAGGAGACCCGACCGGATGTCCGCAGGACGCGTTCGCAGCTTCGCGCTGCTCGCATGCACGATGATCGCCGCGCTGACCGTGTCCCTCACGGTGAGCTCCGCCGCGCAGTCGGCGTCCAAGCGCACGGTCGTCATCAAGAACGCGAAGACGAAGAAGACGCGCACGGTGCCGCAGTGCGGCAAGGCCCACGTCGCCGTCCTGCGCAAGAACGCGACGATCCGTGCCAACCGCGTCGCGAAGGCCAAGCGGCACAGCAAGGCGCGCCGCAAGGCGCTGCGGGCCTCGTACCTCGCGCAGGCCCTGCGCAAGGCCGGGTGCAGCGCGCGCAGCAAGACCCAGAAGACGCCGGCGAAGACCACGCCGGGCAGCGCCGGGTCGAAGTCCACCACGTCGCGCCCCACGAGCCCGAGCTCCGGACGCAGCGGCACCGGCGGCGGCACCACGCCGACCGTCCCGGGCGTCACGCCCTCGCCGCAGACCTCGCAGAGCTGGTGGACGGGCATCCAGGGCGGCGCCAACGACTGGGACGCCCGCGTCGGCGCGAAGCTCGGCGCGCGCATCGTCCGCGTCGAGTTCGCCATCGGCACGCCGGTCGCCTCCATGCGCGAGTTCGTCGCCGACTACGCCGACCGCGGCATCCGCATCCTGCCGCTCGCCGGGTTCCACGGCCGCCTGCCGTCGGTCGGCGAGGCGCAGAGCCTCGCCGCGTGGACCGCCGAGTTCGGCCCCGGTGGCAGCTTCTGGGCCTCACGCCCCGCGCAGGCGCACCTCGCCATCCGGCACAGCGAGTTCGGCAACGAGACCTCGATGTCCTACCAGGGCACGCAGAAGCGCGGCGGCGAGTACGCCCAGCGCGTCCGCGACGCCCACGCCGCGATCCAGTCCTCCGGCAACCCGCAGGTCGGCCTCCTCGTGCAGGCCGACAACGCGAACCAGAGCGACAACTGGGTCGCCCAGATGTACGCCGCGGTCCCCAACGTCCACGACTACGCCGCGGGCTGGACCGTCCACCCGTACGGACCGCGCGCCAAGTGGCAGAACCGCATCGACGACGTCGTCGCCGAGACCGCCCGCTACGGCGCCCCGAGCAGCATCCCGATCGACATCACCGAGTGGGGCCTCTCCACCGACAACGGCCGCTGCCTCGACGACAACTACGGCTGGAACCGCTGCATGACCTACGACGAGGCCGCCGCCGCGC
>SYBY01000307.1 GCA_005788585.1 Actinomycetota bacterium
CGCGACAGGCGGAACACGCGCATCGCGTCGCGCTCGTGCGCGCGGCCCACGAGGTAGAACTGGCCGTTCTGGAACAGCAGGGCGAACGGGTCGACCTTGCGCGGCTCGGTCTCGTCGCGCTCCATCGTGTAGTAGTCGAACGTGACCGTCTTCTGGCGGAAGATCGCGGTCTCGATCTTCGCAAGGCGCTGGCTCAGGTCGTGGCCGCCCGGCGATGCGGTGATGCCGAGCGCCACTGCGCGCTGCTCGGGCGCGTTGAGCGGGCTGGGCCGGCCCCACGACAGCTGCTGCAGCGCGAGGCGCAGCGGTTCGGCGTAGGCGAACTCGCCGTCGAGCAGGGTCAGCGCGGTCTGGAGCGCGGCGAGCTCGGAGTCGCTGAACGCGATCGCGGGCAGGTGGAAGTTCTCCGGGCGCAGGGAGTAGTTCTCCTGCTCGGCGATGCCGTCGGCGGGCTTGTCGACGGTGAGCTGGATGCCCAGCGATTCGAGCTCCGCGCGGTCGGCGTAGAAGCGGCGGGCGAACGCGTCCTCGTTCATGCCGCTGTAGCCCTCGACGTCCCGGCGGATCTCCAGCGCGGTGACAGGCCGCCGCTCCGCCATGAGATACGAGATCAGCGACAGCTGGCGAATCAGCTTTTCCGTGTCCTTGGCCATTGCCGAACACGATACGGCGCGGGCGCACGGTGAAGGGCGGGTTACCGCCCGGCAAAGTCCGCTATTTGCGGCATTGACGCACTCAGTCCTTGCGAACGGGTAGGGTCACGCAACACGTGACGAGCCTGGTCATCATCGACGATCACGAGGCCCTCCGCGAGGGTCTCGCAACGCTGCTGGACCAAAGCGGTCTTGAGGTCCTTGGGACGTGCGGCAACGCCGCGGCGGCCCGGGATCTGGTGGCGGTGACGAATCCCGAGGTCGCCATCGTCGACGTGCGCCTGCCCGACGAGAGCGGCATCGAACTCGCCGCCACGCTGCTCGAGCAGCGCCCCGATCTCGGCGTCATTCTGTACACGGGCGACACGGAAGCCGAGCTGCTCTACGAAGGGCTCGATTCCGGTGCGCGCGGGTACGCGCTGAAGGCCGGTTCGATCGGCGAGCTCAAGGGCGCGATCGAGACGATCGCCGGCGGCGGCTCGTACGTCGACCCGCGCCTGGACCGGGTGCTCCTGTCCCCGCGCGCGACCGAGCGCATGCCGCAGCTCTCCCCGCGCGAGCGCGAGATCATGGCCCTCATGGCCGAGGGGATGACCGGCGAGGCCGTCGCGGTGAAGCTCGGTCTGTCGGTGGAGACCATCCGCACGCACGTGCGCAACGCGGTCCGCAAGCTGCGGGCGCGCAATCGCGTCAACGCGATTGCGATCGCGCTCGAGCGTGGCGAGATCGCGCTGGGCGATCAAGAAGCCTCTTGACGTAGGGCGGGGCCGCTACGCCGCGGCGGACTGCGTGTCGGCCGGCGGCAGCGGGGGTGCTGCGGGGAAGTGCGCCGCGCCACCGAGCGCGCGGTCCCAGGTCGACCACTCCTCACCCTCGGCTAGCGCCTGCTGCAGACGGTCGAACGACCCGAGCCGCCCGCCGAGGTTGTCCATGAAGTGCACGAGTGTCGCCTCCCGCGTGGCGGGCACGACCGGACTGCCGTGCTGGAGCGATCCGTGGTGGCTGAGCAACACGTGCAGCAGCTCCTGCGCGCGCGCGGGCGGGACGTCGCCCATCGCCGCGATCTCGGTCCGCACGAGGAAGTAGCCCAGCGGGATCTCCCCCTGGAGCCGGCCCGCGGCGGTCATGTCGATGCCCTCGTCGGCGGCGGCGTACGCATCGAGCTTGCCGATGTCGTGCAGCAGCGCGCCGGTCACGGCGAGGTCACGGTCGATGCCGGGGAAGATCGCGCTGACGGCGCTGACCGCTTGGGCGACCGTGAGCGAGTGCTCGAGCAGGCCGTGCTCGTAGGAGTGGTGGTAGCGCTTGGCCGCTGGTGCTCGGTGGTACCGGCGGCCGACCTCGGTGTCGGGATCGAGCAGCCGGAGGAGCAGCGCGTGCAGGTGCGGGTCGCGCACCGTGGCGATCAGCTCGGCGAGATCTGCCTGCATCTGACCGAGTTCACGCGCCGGGCCGAGGCACGGCTCCCGGCCGTCGTCTCGCTGCTCGGTGCGACCCCTGTCGTCCACGATCGGGAGCGTTGCATCGCGGACGGACGGACGGCGTGAGCCGCATCCCGTCGCACGTCGGGGTGATGCGCAGAACGATCGAGATCGGGCTGTTTCGCGCGCCACGCCGGGCGGTAGGGTCCGTCCATGGACCGCACCGTGCTCATCACCGGCGGATCGGGCGGGCTCGGCGCGCCCGTCACCCGCGCCTTCCTCGACGCGGGCTGGCGCGTCGTTGTTCCGATCTTCGACGAGTCCGAGCGCGCGCGGATGCCACAGGACTCGGCGCTCCAGCTCGTCGCCGCCGACCTCTTCGACGAGGCGTCGGTCAAGGAGGTCGTCGATGCGGCCGCTGCGCCCGACGCGCCACTGCGGGCGGTCGTCAACCTCGTCGGCGGGTACGCGGCAGGCGGTCGCGTCCACGAGACGCCGGTGGCGGACTTCGAGAAGCAGTTCCACCTGAACCTGCGCCCGACCTACCTGGTCTGCGCCGCGGCCCTCCCGCACCTGATCAACGCGGGCGGCGGCGCGATCGCCTGCGTGTCGACCCGCGCCGCGATCCGGCCGTTCTCGGGTGCGGCGGGGTACATCAGCTCGAAGGCCGCAGTGCTGGCGTTCGTCGACGCGCTCGCCGCCGAATACCGCGACGACGACGTCCGGGTCAACGCGATCCTGCCCTCGGTGATCGACACGCCGGGGAACCGTGCGTCGCAGCCGGACGCCGACTACGACACGTGGGTCTCGCCGAAGCAGATCGCCGACGTGCTGCTCTTTCTGTGCGATGACGCGTCGACGGTGGTCAGCGGGGCGCACGTGCCGGTGTACGGCAAGGCTTGAGCCCCGGCTGGGGGCCGTGTCGTGCTCGTAGCGCTTCGCTGTGGGACCTTCATCGTGTTGGTCCCCTGGTTGGCGGTCGGCTACCTGTGGGCCGTCGGAGCCTCGACCTGCGGCGATGCGTGCGCGTGGTGGTGGACGAACCCGATCGTCGGATTCGTGCTCCTTGTGTTGCCGCTCCTGGTTCTTGTCGTCGCCGTCCTCGAAACAGTCGTTGCGCTGATACGTCAGCTGGCCCGCTGGATGACCTGAGATGTGCGCGCCCTTGCGCGTTCCGACGGATGCGACCGGACTGGTGTGACTGCGAGCAGCGAGGTCCGTGAACCCGTCAAGGTTGCGGAACCATTCACCGTGCGCGACCGTTGTCCGACGTGACTTCGCGCAACTCTCGCCCTACCGAAAGCGATTTCTCGCTGTGGTGGCTTCCTCGGCTGATCCTCCTGCTCATCGGCGTCCTCCTACTGGGCTATGCCTTCCTCTACGCGATCGGCCCATCGGTGTGTGATTCGTACCAGGCCGGGTGTGGAGACCCCGATGTGGAGGCAAAGGCGAGCCGAAACCTCACCCTTGCCTTCGGATTCATCTTCTTGGTCATCCTGGAATGGATGTGGGCCTATCGCCGGCGTCGCCGCAGGTCTCGCCGATGAGGTGGTGGGTTGTGCGCCTAGTCGCCTTGGTCGGCGTCGTCGTGGTCATGCTCCCTGCCTGCTGGTTGTGGGCTTGGGCGGGGCACTTCGGTGGAGCCGGTTTGGCCGACGAGCAGTGGTTTGGGCAGATGCTGGTGTTGACACCAATCGTGCTGTTCGTCGTGCTGGTGCTCGAGTTCGTCGTCGCAGCGTTGCGCAGGCGGTGACGCCATGCACGCCGCCAGCTCGTCCACGCGCAACCCCGACCCGACCTACAGTCCTACCGGCTCAACAACCGCCGCTTCTTCTTCGCCGGCTCCCCGCCATAGAACGCGATCGCCTTGTCGGCCATCCGCCGCGTATCCAGCTCATTGGCGGTCGCGTTGAACAGGATCGCGAAGCCCGGGATCATCCGGCCGGCCATCCGCTTCGCCCCGCGCTTGCCGACGTACGTCATGAGCTTCACCGCGAGGGCCTCGTCACGGGCGATCTGGCTGTTGAGCTTGCGGTCGACGAAGTGCACCGCCATGTGCTGCTCCTCGCCGTCGAGCGCCTTGCGCGCGGTGACCGGGTCCTCGTAGACGTCGTGCAGGACGAGCATCTCGGCGGGGCGCATCGGGTCGAACGGGTCGTAGCCGTACGCGGCGGCGACGAAGAAGCACAGCCGAGACTGGATCCACGCGAGGCCGACGAGGTCGGGGATCATCGTGATGATGCCGCCGATGCCTGTCGCGGCGCCCTCCAGGCGGGCGAGCGTGGCGTGCTTGGCCTTCGCCGACGAGGCGAACCAGTGGTCGTCGTGGGCGTAGCGCGAGCGCTGCTCGGCGATCCACTTGTCGGCCTGCGGCGCGTGGAAGTGCGCCGATGCGAGCGCAATGATCTCCGGAGCGCGGGTGGGGTCCTCCCGCAGGCGGTCGAGCAGGTCGTCAGGAATCTGGGGCACGCCGCGCATGGACACACCGTAAAGCCCAGGACGATCGTGCCGATCGATACGATTGGGGCAGGAGAACGTGATGGCCGAGCCGATGATCGAATACCGCGACGAGATCGCGGGGCACATCACCCGGGTCCTCGAGATCGAGGGCGACGGTCCGCCGCTGCTGCTCCTGCACGGGTTCGCCGACTCCGCCGACACGTGGCGGATGGTGCTCGACCGCCTCAGCCGCACCGGCCGCCGCGCGATGGCGATCGACCTGCCGGGCTTCGGCACGTGCACGACGATCGACCCCGACGCGGGCATCCTCGAGCAGATCGACGACATGGTGTCCGCGGCGACGGTCCGGCTGGCCGAGGAGGCCGGCGAGGACGTGGTCGTCGCCGGCAACTCGCTCGGCGGCTGCGCGTCCCTGCGTGCCGCGCAGAACCCCGGCCTACCGATGGCCGCCGCCGCCCCGATCGCCCCGGCCGGCCTGGACATGCCGGTGTGGTTCTCGCTCATCGAGCGCGACCCGTTCCTGCGCACGCTGCTCGGCAGCGGCCTGCCGATCCCGCCGCAGGTCACCCGCCTCGCGGTCGCGCGGCTCTACCGGACCCTCGCCTTCCAGGACACGTCGGAGCTCCCGCCGCAGGTGCTCTCGACGTTCGCCGCGCACCTGCAGGACCGGCGGAGCGTCGCCCGGATCATGGGCATCGGCAAGCGGCTGCTGCCCGAGTTGCGCGACCCGTTCGTCTTCGGGGACGTGCGGGTGCCGGTGCTGCTCGTCTGGGGCGACCGCGACCGGATGGTCACGCACAAGGGGTCGCGGCACATCCTCGAGGCGCTGCCCAACACGCGGTACGAGCTGATCGAGGGGTGCGGCCACTGCCCGCAGCTCGAGGCGCCCGACCGGGTGGTCGACACGCTGCTCGATTTCGCGCCGGTTCCCGCGTCGGCGTGACCATCAGCACGCCCATCTGACACGCCGTCGACTACCTTCTGGTACAGCGTGTTCAACCCGTTGTCCCCCCACCAGCTCGGCGACGCGGCCGCGAATGTCTACGACTCCGTCCTCGGAGACGGGCTCGCCGACCTGCGCCCGACGCCGCGGCAGATCATCGCCGAGGCCCCGCAGAGGACCGTCTACCGCTACCTGCCGACCGACGATCGCCCGTCGAGTGAGCTGCCCACGCTGCTCGTCCCCCCGCTCGCCGCGCCGGCTGAGTGCTTCGATCTGCGCCGCGGCTGCTCGCTCGCCGCGCACCTGCTGGCCGAAGGGCACGCGACCTACCTCGTCGAGTACGGGTCGATCGCGTTCGGTGACCGCAACCTCGGCCTGGAGCACTGGGTCGACGAGGTTCTGCCGTCCGCCGTGCAGAACGTCGCCGACGACACCGGGCAGCCCGTCCAGGTCGTCGGCTGGTGCCTCGGCGGGATCATGGCGCTGCTCGCCGTGGCCGCGCGCCGGGACCTGCCGATCCAGTCGATCGCGCTGGTCGGCTCGCCGTTCGACTTCCGCCGGGTGCCGCTGGCCAAGGCGTTCCTGCCGCTCGCGCAGGTGCAGGACGGCGCGGTCGGCACGGCGATCTACAAGACGCTCGGTGGCGCGCCCGCGCCGCTCGTGCGCCGCGTGTTCCAGCTGACCTCGTGGGACAAGTGGGTGACGAAGCCCGCCGCGGTCGCCGCGAACCTGCACGACCGCGACATGCTCGCCCAGATGGGGGCGGTCGACCACTTCATGGGGAACATGGTCGGGTACCCGGGCCGGTCCATCGCGCAGATGTACCACCTGTTCTTCCGCAACAACGATCTCGCGGACGGGCACATCCTGCTCGGCGATCGCGAGATCGACCTCGGCAACGTCGAGATCCCCGTGCTTGCGGTGGCGGGTGCGGGGGACGTCCTGGCGCCGGTGGCTGCCGTGCATGCCGTCGCCGACCTGCTCACGGGCGCGCCTGAGGTGCGGCTGCGCACGGCTCCCGGCGGGCATCTCGGGGTGCTCACGGGGCGCAGCGCGGTGTCGACGACGTGGGTCGAGCTCGACCGGTTCCTGCGCGACCACGGTGCGGCCGAGGCGCTCCCGGCGGCCGCGCGGCGCGCCGCCTGAATGCACGCGCCGTTGCAGGCGCAGGATGGCCGTTGGGTACCCTCGACGGCCGTGCGCCGACTCGTTCTGACATCGCTGATCACCGTCCTCGCCGTCGCTCCTGCCGCGTCCGCGCAGGCCCCGAAGCCCGACGAGCGGATCGCCGCGGGCGTCGTCGCCGGCGGCATCGATGTCGGCGGGCTGACCGTCGAGGAGGCCACGGTGAAGCTCCGTGATGCGCTGGACCGGCGGCTCACGCGGGATGTGGTGGTGAAGGCCGGCAACCGGACGTTCCGCCTGAGCGCCGAGCGCGGCAAGGTCGCCTTCGATGCCGAGCGCACCGCCAAGCGCGCGCTCTACGCGGGCCGCGAGCGGCCACAGACCACGCCGGTTCCGGGTGGCGGCGGCGCGACCGCCGGGGTTGACGTGGGCCTGGCGGTCACGCACTCGAAGGCCGCGGTGAAGGCGTTCGCCGCCGACGTGCAGGCGCGCAGCACGCGCAAGGCGCGCAACGCGACGTTGAAGATCACCGTCCGCAAGATGGTCGTCCGCCGCGCGAAGATCGGCCGCCGGATCGACGCCGAGAAGCTCACCGCGACGATCGATGCCGCACTGGCCGACCCGGGCGCGTCGCGCAAGCTGCGCGCGAAGCTCCTGGTCGTCCGGCCGGCGGTCAACGCGAACGACCTCGTGCGCCAGAACCGCACGGTGCTCACCGCCGACCGGACGACGTTCAAGCTGCGCCTGTTCAAGAACCTCAAGCTGCGCAAGACCTACGGGATCGCGGTCGGGCAGGCCGGGTACGGCACGCCGGCCGGGCGGTTCCGCATCACGAACAAGCAGGTCAACCCGGCCTGGCACGTCCCGAACAGCGACTGGGCCGGCTCGCTGGCCGGCAGCGTCATCCCGGGCGGCGCGCCGAACAACCCGCTGAAGGCCCGGTGGCTTGGGGTCACGGGCGCGGTCGGCATCCACGGGACCGGCGAGCCGTGGTCGATCGGCACCCGCGCGTCGCACGGCTGCCTGCGCATGAAGGTCCCGGACGTCATCGACCTGTACCCGCGCGTCCCGGTGGGGACGCCGATCCTGATCAAGTAGCGCGGCGGCGCCCCGACGCTCAGCGAGCCGGGGCCGGAGGGGTGTGGCTACCCGCGGCGCTTCGCCGCGCGCACGACCACCCGCTGGCCCGCGCGGACCGTGCGGCGCTTGCCGCGCACGCGGTCGAACACCGACACCACGCCGCTGAACACCCGCACCGACGTCGCCTTGCAGGTGTCGACCGTCTGCCACTCGGTGCCGCGCACGGTCGCCGACCCGTAGCGCCCGTCCGTGCGGAACCGCCCGTTGCCGCGGGCGACCACGCGGCGCTCGCGCCGGCCCTTGCGCTTGCGCTGCGACGACTTCGCGAACGTGCGAATGGAGGCGCCGCGGGATGTCGTGCAGCCGGTCAGCGGCGCGACGAGCTTGACCTTCGTGATCGGGTTGCGGCCGCCGTCCTGGTCGATCGTCACGCGACCCTGCGTCAGCGTGGTCGTCCGCACCTGGCCGGCCTGCGCGACGCTGATCGCCAACCCCCCGCGCTCGGTGTCGAAGACTGAGCCGTCGGTGACGAGGTCGGGTTCGCGGACGGCGATGGCGGCACCCGCACCACGCTGGCGCACGAACGCCGTCCCGGTCGTCGGGGACAACCCGAGCGACCGGTCCGTGACCGGCGCCGGGATCTGGCCGACGTCGGTCGCGCCGCGCACCCGGCTGTTCGCCGTGTCCGCGATGAGCATCCCGCCCGACGCGGTGCGCACGACGTCGCCCGGATCGGTCAGGCGCGCCGCCGACGCGGGGCCGCCGTCACCCGACAGCCCGGCCTGGTCGCCGGCGACCGTGAAGATCGTCCCGAGCGGGGTGATGCGGCGGATCCGGTCGTTGCCCGTGTCGGCGATGAGCAGCGCGCCGTTCGTCAGCGGGGTGACGCCCGACGGGGCGTTGAGCTGCGCGTTGACCGCCGGTCCGCCGTCGCCGGCCGCCCCGGCCGTGCCGCCCGCCAGCGTGCTGATCGTCCCGTTCGGCGCGATTCGCCGGATCCGGTTGTTGCCCGTGTCCGCGATCGCGATGCCGCCGTCGGCCAGCGGCGCGACATCCCGCGGGAACGCGAGCTGCGCGGCCCCGGCGGGTCCGTTGTCGCCACCCGCACCCTCGGTGCCGGTGCCCGCGATGGTCGTGATCACGCCGTCCGGGGCGATCCGCCGGATGCGGTGGTTGCCGGTGTCTGCCACGAGGAGCGACCCGTCGATCAGCTGCGCGACATCGCGCGGGGAGTCGAGCTGCGCGGCGGTGGCCGGACCGCCGTCGCCGCCGAAGCCGCGCGTCGTGCCCGCCATCGTGCGGATGATGCCGTCGGGCGTGACGCGGCGCAGCCGGTGGTTGCCGGTGTCGGCGATGACGTACGACCCGTCCGCCAGCGGGGTGACGCCCTGCGGCGCGTTGACCTGCGCGTCGGTCGCCGGGCCGCCGTCGCCGGAGAGCCCGGGCACGTCGGTGCCGTCGCCCGCGACGCGCACGATGAGCGACCCGTCGGCGGTCACCCGACGGATGCGGCTGTTCGCCGTGTCGGCGATGAGCACCCCGCCACCGATCTGGGGCGGCGCGGCGTCGGCGTCGCGCGGGGTGTTCAGCAGTGCCAGGCCGGGGGGACCGCCGTCGCCGCCCGCGCCCTGCACGCTGCCCGCGATGTTGAAGATCGTGCCGTCCGCGGCGTGCGCGGGAGCGGCTGCGACCAGGGTCGCGGCAAGGACGATCGGGATGTGAGCGAGGCGGCGCATGAGCGGTCCACCGGACCCTAGACCCGTGAGGACGCCAGGAGGTGCGCTCCCGTGACGCCCGGTGTGTCGTGTCCGCGACGGTCGGCGACCGGGCATGATGGTCGCGTGCGCGACGTGACCATCCGCGGGGACGTGATCCGCCTCGGCCAGCTGCTCAAGCTCTCGGGCCTCGCGGACTCCGGCGGGGAGGCGCGGATGATGCTCGAGCAGGGCGACGTGCGGGTCAACGGCGAGCTCGAGCACCGGCGCGGCCGGCAGCTGCACGACGGCGACGTCGTCGAAGCCGCCGACGAACGGGTCCGCGTCGTCGCGAGCTGAAGCGCCTAGGGCGCGGGCGCGTCGAGCGCCGCTGCCGCCCAGTCCGCCTCGGCGCCCATGCGCGCGATGACGGCGAGCACCTGTGCGGTCGAGCGCGTCAGCCACAGGTCATCCGGCGTGGCCGCGACCTCCGGGACGAGCCGCAGCAGTGCCGGGGCCTCGACATCTCCGCGCTCGGCCAACGCGATCAGTGCGTCGGCGTCGAGCGTTGCGGGCCCGTCGGCAAGTGGCGCGGCGATGGTGCGCAGGGGCAGGTGGGCGACCCGCGCGGCGTCCGGCGGCACCATCGCCGCCGCCTCGGCCGCGGCGGCCAGCGCCGCGGGGTCGTCGTCGCGCAGCGCGGCGAGTGCCACCAG
>SYBY01000308.1 GCA_005788585.1 Actinomycetota bacterium
CAGCTCATGCGCGCGCTCGGCGCTGACGCTGACCTTCTTCTTCGCCTTGCCCTCGGCGACCTGGCGGGCGACCTTGCGGCAGATCGCGCCGACCTCGCGCTCGCGCTGGCCGGATCGCCCCGGTAGGCGGCGCCCCTCTTGTCGATCTCGTCGACCATGAACAGCGGGTTGCGGCTGCCGGCGTCGCGCAGGGCCCGCAGGATGACGCCCGGCATCGCGCCGACGTACGTGCGGCGGTGACCGCGGATCTCCGACTCGTCACGTACGCCGCCGACGCTGATGCGCTCGAACTCGCGGCCCAGTGCTCCGGCGATCGACCGGCCCAGCGACGTCTTGCCCACGCCCGGCGGGCCCACGAAACAGAGGATCGAGCCCTTCGCCTCCGGGTTGAGCTTCTTCACCGCGAGGAACTCGAGGATGCGCTCCTTGACCTGCTCGAGGCCGTAGTGGTCGGCGTCGAGGACCTTGCGGGCGTGCTTGAGGTCGAGGTTGTCGGTGGTGCGCGTGTTCCACGGCAGGTCGGCGATCCACTCGAGGTAGGTGCGGATGACGCCGAACTCCGCCGCGGCGGGCGGCAGGGCGCTCAGCCGCGACAGCTCACGATCGGTCTGGCGGCGCGCGTCCTCCGGCAGCTCCAGCGCATCGAGGCGCGCGCGCAGCTCCTCGACCTCCGCGGCGCCCTCCTCACCCTCGCCCAGCTCCTGCTGGATCGCGCGCAGCTGCTGGCGCAGCACCATCTCGCGCTGCCCCTGGGTCAGGGTCTCCGCGACCTGCTCCTGGATGCGCGCCCCGACGTTGACGACCTCCAGCTCGTGGGCGAGCAGCTCGGCGACCCGCCGCAGGCGCTTGGCCACGTCGACCTCTTCGAGCAGCGACTGCTTCTCCTCGCTGCCGATCCGCAGCGACGCGGCGATGAGGTTCGCCAGCGCGCTGGGGTCGTCGAGGTTCGCCACCGCGAGCCGCAGCTCCTCGGGCAGGTAAGGCACCGCCGCGACGATCTCGCTGAACGTCTGCTCGACGTTGCGCACCAGCGCGGTCATCTCGGCGGACGCCTGGATGATGTCGGGGCGCTCGCTGATCTCCGCGACGAGGTAGGGCTCGGACCGCGCCCACCGGTCGATGTGCACCCGCTGAGCGCCCTGCACGAGGATCCGCAGCGTCCCGTCGGGGACCTTCAGCATCCGCGTGACGACGCCGACGACGCCGACCTCGTGCAGCTCGCTGGGACCCGGCGACTCGATCTCCGGCTGGCGACTGGACAGCATGACCAGCATCCGAGACCCGGCGAGCACGTCGTTGACGAGCTCCATCGAGCGCTCCTGCCCGACGGCGAGCGGCAGGACCGTGTCGGGGAACGGCACCGTGTCGCGCACCGGCAGGACCGGCAGCATCTCCGGAAGCGGGCCGGCGGACGCCCCGCTGATCCCGGCGCCGTTGCCGGCGAGCTCACCGAGGTCGATCACGCGTCACCGCCGCGCTGGACGGGAACCGTACGCGCGGTGCGCTCGGGTCGCTTCAGCGGGAGCTCGACGCGCAGGATGCCGTCCGTGTACGTCGCCTTGGCGGCGTCGGCATCGACATCGGCGCCCAGCTCGACGACCCGCCGGAAGGGGCCGTGCTGGATCTCCAGCTGCTGGTAGAGCTTGCCCTCCGCGGCGGGCGGGGGACGGCGGCCGGTCAGGATGAGCGTGCGTCCCTCGACCTGGAGGGCGAGCTGGTCCATGTCGATGCCCGCCAGCTCGGCGAGCACGATCGCGCGCGCCGGGTCCTCGGCGTAGACGACGTCGACCCGGGGAGCGAAGCCCGCCCGGCGCGGCGGCGCGACCGCCTCACCGAACAGCTCGTCCATCTCGCGCCGCATGCGCTCGAAGCTCGCGAAGAGATCGCGTTGAGGAGCCATGGGCCCGAGTCTTACACCTCGTAGATGTCGCCTTCGTGGGCGACGTGCACCGGTCCGCCGAAACTGCGTGACGCCTCCTGCGAGGCCCACTCCTCGTCCATCTCGTCGGAGATGTGCGTGAGGACGAGCTTCGCGGCCCCCGCGACCTGCCCGTGCTCGCCGGCCTCCCCCGGCGTGAGGTGCCCGCGGACGCCGTTGCGCTCGGGCCGCGGGAGCGTCGCCTCGAGCATGAGCAGGTCGGTGCCCTGCGCGAAGGCGGTGAGCTCCTCCGAGGGGCAGTGATCGGCGCCGAAGGTGAACCGCCCGCCGCCGTTGGTCGAGGAGATGTCCACGGCGTTGGTCGGCAGGTAGTGCGGCACCGGCTGGAACCGCACCTGCAGCGTGCCGAGCGTGAACGTGTCCGACGGCGCGTACTCCTCCATGCGGAACGCCTGCTCGACGAGGTCCTCGTTGCCCCATGCGCCGACGACGCGGCGTATGACGTCCCGGCCGCCAGGCGGCAGCAGCAGACGCGGCCGCGCGGGGGTGTCGGTCCCCGGCCAGCGGTCGACGGGGACCGGCTGCTGGCGCGGCGCGTAGATCAGCGCGTACGAGAAGGGCACGAGATCCAGGAAGTGGTCGGCGTGCATGTGCGAGACCACCACCGCATCGACGTCGACGTAGTCGGCGTACCGGCGCAACTTGCTGAAGACGCCGTTGCCGCAGTCGAGGAGCACCTGCGTGCCGTTCTCCTCGACGAGGTATCCGCTGCACGCCCCGCCCGCGTCCTGCCAGGCCGGTGACTTTCCCAAGACCGTGATGCGCACGTAA
>SYBY01000309.1 GCA_005788585.1 Actinomycetota bacterium
CCTCTTCGCGAAGCTGCCCGGCGCCCAGGACGGGCGTGGCCTGCCGCTGGACCCGTGGAACGCCGACCACCTCGACGCGTTCCTCGCAGAGCACGGCATCCCCGTCGTCGGCGCCGCGGTCGCCGCGGTGCACGATCTGCGTGAGGAACACGAGGAGGCCGCCGCGGCCGTCGCGCGCTCGCGCGCCACCGAGGGCGACGCGATCGACGAGATCGTCCCGCGCCTCGGCGGCGAGCTCCAGCCTTTCCAGTGGGCCGGGGTGCGCTATGCGCTCGACACCCGCCGCTGCTTCATCAGCGACGAGCAGGGACTCGGCAAGACCGTGCAGGCCCTCGCCGCACTTGAGGCCGACGACGCGTTCCCCGCCGTCGTGGTCTGCCCCGCGTCGCTGAAGCTCAACTGGGCGCGCGAGGCGCGCAAGTGGCTGCCGCACCGCAGCGTCGGGGTCCTCGGTGGCCGCAGCGCCGTGACACCCAAGGACGACATCACGATCCTGAACTACGAGATCGTGGCCGCCCACCGCCGCGCGCTGGCGGGAGCCAACCCCAAGGCCCTGGTGGTCGACGAGTCGCACTACGTCAAGAACCCGCAGGCCAAGCGCACCCACGCCGTCCGCCGCCTGGCCGAGTCCATCCCGCCGCACGGCCTCCGGCTCGCCCTGTCGGGCACGCCGGTGCTCAACCACGCCGAGGAGCTCGTCTCCCAGCTGCGCGTCCTGGGCCGCATCGAGGAGTTCGGCTCCGGCGCGCGCTTCGCCCGCCAGTTCGGCGGCGAGCTCTCCGAGGAGCGGCTGCACTGGCACCTGCGCCGCCACTGCTTCGTGCGCCGCCTCAAGAGCGAGGTCCTTCCCCAGCTGCCCGCCAAGCGCCGCGTCGTCGTCTCGATGCCGCTAGACAACGAGCGCGAGTACCGCCTGGCCGAGCAGAGCGTCATCGACTGGCTGCGCGAGCAGCCGCTCGACCTCGCCGACCTCGACGCGAAGATCGCGCGCACCCTGCGCGCAGAGCGCCTCGCGCAGCTCGGCACGCTGCAGCGCCTGGCGGCGAAGGGCAAGCTCGAGGCCGCGATGGCGTGGGTCCACGACTTCCTCGCGTCCGGCGAGCCGCTCGTGGTCTTCGCCCGTCACCGCGAGATCCAGGACGCGCTCGTCGAGCGCTTCCCCGACGCCGCCCACCTGCTGGGCCGTGACAGCACCGAGGCGCGTGACACCTCGGTCCGCGCGTTCCAGGAGCCCGACGGGCCGCAGCTCATCATCTGCGCCACGCGCGTCGCGTCCCAGGGCATCACGCTGACGCGCGCGTCGAACGTCGCCTTCCTCGAGCTCGAGTGGACTCCGGCGCTGCACGACCAGGCCGAGGACCGCGTGCACCGCATCGGCCAGCGCGACGCCGTCACCGCCTGGTACCTGCTGGCCGCCCACACCATGGACGAGACGATGAGCGAGCTGCTGGCCCGCAAGCGCGAGATCGTCGCCGCCGTCACCGACGGCAAGGCCGGGGACGAGACGAGCGTGCTCTCGGGCGTCCTGAAGATCCTGCGCGACGGCGAGCCCTACCGGCACCTGCGCCCGGTGGCGTAGCCGGGCGGGCGGGCGCGCTACCCCGCGACGAGCGAGACCACGGCCGACACGAAGGCCAGCACGACGGCCGTGAGCAGGACCCCGGTGGCGAGCAGCCGCATGAGCCGGTCCTCGTCGGTCAGGTCCGTCCCGGAGATCCGCGCCGCGACGCGACGTTGCACACCGACGGCCGCGAACAGGACGACCACGAACACGATGATCGGCCCGAACGTGCCCGCGAGCGTCGCGATGCCTAGCAGCGTCAGCACGCCGATGACACCCGCCGCCGCCAGGTAGCCCGCGATGACCTTCCGGGCGGGCGAGAGGTTGTCCGTCGAGCGCGCGCGTGGCGGCTTCGCGGGCCGTGTGGCGTCGGTGCTCGGGCGGTTGCGCGATCGGCGTCCCATGGTCCGGACCGGACGGTAGCGGGCGCCGCGGGAAACACGCCTACCCCCTCGGACTGGAGCGGCACTCTAGAATGGCGCTCCAGTGCGCAAGCATGCGAAGCAACGTGTCCTCGACACCGCCGCCGAGCTCCTGGACCGGGGCGGCCACGAGCGGTTCACGCTGTTCGCCCTCAGCGTCGACAGCGAGGTCAGCAACGGATCGATCTACCACCACTTCCGTTCGAAGGAGGGCGTCGTCATCGCGCTGCTGCGACGCACCCTCGTCGCGTACCACAAGGCGGTCGGCGCCCCGCTCGCGGCGTACCGCGCAGACGCGCAGGCGGGCGTCCACGCGCTGGTGCGCGAGCACCTCGCGTGGACCGAGGCGCACCCCCGCGACGCGCGGCTGCTGATGCGCGAGCGCGCGCTGGTCGTCAGCGGGGAACGCTCCCTGCACGACGCGAACGTCATCTTCGCCGCGCGGCTGCAGCGGTGGTTCGACGCGCACGCAGAAGCGGGGAGGCTTCCCCACCTCGACGCTGAGGTGGCGCGTGCGGTCCTCTTCGGCCCCGCGCAGGTGATCGTCGACCCCTGGTTGCGCCGCCTCACCGATGTGGCGCCCACGGCCCACGCCGAGCACCTGGGCGACGCCGCCTGGGCAGGACTCCGCGCGGCGGGCGGCTGAGACCTTGCAGGAGCGGCACCCGGGTCCTGCCACCCTGCGACTTCTCGCTCTCCCCCGTGTTCCGGACTTCCGATGCTCGCCCGACTCGCTCTTCCGCTCATCGCCGTGCTGCTCGCCGCGCCCGCCGTCGCGCAGGCGCAGGAGATCGCCGTCACTGGCTCGTCCATCATCGGCGACCGCGCGAACGGGACCCTGCGGTTCCCGCAGGCGATCGCGGTCGGCACCGACGGGAACATCTACGTCGGCGACCAGGGCACCCACGTCGTGCAGGTCTTCCGGCCCGACGGGTCGTTCCTGCGCACCGTCGGCGAGCCCGGGACGCGTGACGGCGAGCTGACCGCCGTCGGTGCGCTCGCCGCGGCACCGGACGGGTCGCTCGTCGTCGCCGACGGGCGCAACAAGATCGAGCGATTCGCCGCGGACGGCAGCCGCATCACGGGCTGGGGCGGCACCGGGACGGCCGTGGGCAAGTTCAGGTTCGGCGGCGGGCGCGCGAACGACGCGGGCGCCGGCGGCGGGCTCGCCGTGGGTGGCGACACCGTCTACGTCGCGGACTCGGGGAACAACCGCGTCCAGCGCTTCGCGCTCGACGGCACCCGGGGCGCCGAGATCGTCAAGCCCGGCGTGCTCAGCCACCCGAAGGGCCTGGCGGTGCGCAAGACCCGGCTGTTCGTCGCCGACGACCAGAACCACCGCATCCTCGTCATGGACACCGGCGGGCGGCAG
>SYBY01000310.1 GCA_005788585.1 Actinomycetota bacterium
GCGGCGGCGAGCGATGCACCAGCGACGGCGGCGATACGAAGACGGCGGTTGGTGGACACGGCGGACTCCTGGAAGGTCGGGGGTGGACGCCCCACCGGCCGGCGCGCCGGGGGGAGCGCGCCGGGGTGGGGTGTGATCGACATGGTGGCCCGCCCCGGCGCCGCGGACTGTCAGCTTCGCGACACTGCGGGTGTCAGGTCAACCGCAGAGGCCGCCGCGAGTTACGCCGGTGTCGCGTTGACGGCGGTGACGGCCGGAAACGCGACAGGGGCGTTCAGGCGCAGCCCACCATCCCGCCGTCGACCGGGATCACCGCGCCCGTCAGGTACGCGCCTGCCCGCGAGGCGAGGAACAGCGTGGTGCCGACGATGTCGTCCTCGCTGCCGATCCGGCCGAGCGGCACCGTGGACGCGACGGCGGCGCGGCCCTCCTCGTTGTCGAGCATGAACGCCGTCATCTTCGACTCGAACGGGCCCGGGGCGATCGCGTTGACCGTGATGTGCTCGCTCGCCAGCCGCTTGGCGAGGTGCCGGGTGAGCATGTGCACCGCGGCCTTGCTCGCGCTGTAGCTGTAGTTCTCGGTCATCGGGACCCGCAGGCCGTCGACCGAGCCGATGTTCAGCACGCGCGCGGGGTTGTCGGCCGATGCCGCCGCCCGCAGCGGGCCGAGCAGGTCCTGCGTGAGGTTGAACATGCCGCGGACGTTGGCGTCCATCACGCGGTCCCACGCGGCGTCCGGGAAGTCACCCAGCGGCGCGCCCCACGTGGCGCCCGCGTTGTTGACGAGCAGGTGCAGCGCGGGGACGCGCTCGGCGACGGCCGCCGCGAGTGCCGCGGCGCCGTCGGCCGTCGACACGTCGGCGGGGATCGCGCTCGCCTTGCCGTGCTGCGACAGCTCGGCGACGGCGGCCTCGCACGCGTCGGCCTTGCGCGAGGAGATGATGACCTCGGCCCCAGCCTGGACCAGGCCGCGGGCGATCATCAGGCCGACGCCGCGCGACCCACCGGTCACCAGCGCCGTGCGGCCTCGGACGGAGAAGAGCTCGGGAAGGGACATGGGCGCGACCCTACCCAACGGTCGGAAGCCCCGCTCGTGGCGCACACGCGATGCACGATTCCCAACATAGTCAGCCTCTACGGAGGATTTCCGGCGGGTGCGGTATACCTGCTTCCGGGGTCTTGTGCCGCTTCCTCTGCGCTCACTTTTTCTGACTGTCTGGATGCTCGTCGCTCTGGTGACGGCACCCGGCGTCGGCCATGCCGCGACGCTGCCCTCCGGGTTCTCCGAGCGGGCCCTCGTCGGCGGGTTGAGCATGCCCACCGCCGCGGCGTGGACGCCGGACGGCCGGATGCTCGTCGCCGAGAAGGAGGGCGTCGTCAAGCTCGTCGAGCCCGGGGAGACGACGGCGCGCGAGATCCTCGACCTGCGCTCGATCGTCCACAGCTACTGGGACCGCGGCCTGCTGGGGCTCGCCGTCGACGGCCAGTTCGCGACGAACCCGTACGTCTACCTGCTGTTCACGTACGAGCTGCAGCCGGGGAACCCCGACCGCTTCGGCGAGATGGTGTCCCAGCTGCGCCGCTACCGCCTGACCCCCACGGGGGAGCTCACCGAGCCGCGGGTGCTGCTGGGCTCGTACGTCGCCGGCCTCTGCCCCGCGCCGTCGAACGTCGTGGACTGCATCCCGTCGGAGGGGGACTCGCACTCGATCGGCAGCGTGCGCTCCGCGCCCGACGGCACCCTGTACGTCGGCTCCGGCGACGGCGCGAGCTATTCGCTCGTCGACCCGCTGGCGCTGCGCACGTACGACGAGCAGAGCCTCGCCGGCAAGATCGTGCGCATCGACCGCGAAGGGCGCGGCCTGCCGGGGCACACGTTCTGCCCGGCCGAGACCGACCTGGCGAAGGTCTGCACGAAGCTCCACGGCAAGGGCTTCCGCAATCCGTTCCGCTTCGAGCTGCTCCCGGGCGACGGCGGCCTGGTGGTCGGTGACGTCGGCTGGGGCGAGCGCGAGGAGGTCGACATCATCCGCACCGCGGGCGGCAACTACGGCTGGCCGTGCTACGAGGGCTCCGGGCGCACCAGCGGCTACGCGGCGCTGGCGGCCTGCTCGGCGGAGTACGCGAAGGAGGGAACGTCGCTCGCCGCGCGCGGCCCGGCCTGGTCGTACACCCGCGAGGGTCAGGAGGGCGCGGTCATCGGCGGCCCGATGCTGACGGGCACCCGGTATCCCGACGGCTACGCGGGGGACGTCTTCGTCGCCGACTACGCGCAGCGATGGGTCAAGCGGCTGGAGCTCGACGAGTCCGATCGCGTCACCTCGGTCACGACCTTCGCGACGGACTGGTCGGGCGTGCAGCTCCTGCAGACGCCCGCGGGCGAGCTGGCGTACGTGTCGTTTGGGACCGGCGAGCCGGGGACCGGGTCGGTGCGGGCGATCTCCTACGGCGAGGGCAACCGCAGGCCGACGGCCGTCGCCACCGCGACCCCCGCAAGCGGCGGCGCCCCGCTGACCGTGCGCTTCGGCTCGTCGGGGTCGACCGATCCCGACGGGGACGCCCTGACGTACCGGTGGACCTTCGGCGACGGCAGCCCGGCGACGGCGCAGGCGGCGCCCGAGCACGTGTACGCGACGCCCGGGACGTACTCCGCGACGCTGACCGTCGACGACGGCCGTGGCGAGACCGCGACCGACACCGTGACGATCACGGTCGGCAACGACCCGCCGGTTCCCCGCATCACGGCGCCGGGGGACGGCGCGACGTTCCGCGGCGGCGAGATCATCGATCTCGCCGGGGCCGCAACGGATCCTGAGGCCGGTGACCTGCCCGACGAGGCGCTCTCGTGGCGGGTCACGCTGCACCACGCCGGGCACACCCACCCGATCGTGCAGGTGGCGGGTGCCGGGGGTGCGCGCTTCCGCGCGGTGCAGGATCACGACGCTGACAGCTGGTACGAGATCGAGCTGACCGCCACCGACCCCGCGGGCCTGTCCGCCAAGCGGACGGTCGAGCTGCGTCCGGAGACCTCGGCGCTGCGCATCGAGAGCAGCCCGGCCGGTGCGCCGGTGACGTACGCGGGCCGCGCGCGCACCGCGCCGTACGCGCAGGATGCGGCCGTCGGCTTCCGCACGTCGGTCTCCGCAGCCGAGCGGTTCGTCCGTGACGGCCGGATCTGGGAGTTCGACCGCTGGTCCGACGGCGGCGCGCGCCTGCACGACCTCGCGATCACGGCCGACGACCTCACGCTGACCGCGACCTATCGCGACGCCGGTCCCGCGGTCGGTGCGCTGAAGGCGACGGCCGCGAGCACGGCGTTCGGCAACGTCGCGGCGGGGGAGGCGGCGACCCGCACCGTGACCCTGCGCAACACGGGCGCCCGCGAGGTGACGATCACGGGGTCGACCCCGCCCGGCGGCCAGTTCGCCCTCGACACGCCGCTGGACGCCGGCACCGTCATTCCCCCAGGGGCGGAGGTGTCGCGCTCCGTGCGCTTCACGGCAACCGAGCTCGGCGAGGTCCAGGGACGCTGGCGGGTGACCGCCGACGACGGCAGCATCGTCTCGGCCGACCTCACGGCCGCCGGGATGATCCCCGGCCAGGCGGCGACGGGCTGGCGGCGCAACGGCGCGGCCCGATTGGTCGACGGCGCGCTGGAGCTCACGCCGGCGACCGCCAACCAGCGCGGCACCGCGTTCTGGCCCGCGCCCGTCGACGCGCGACGCCTGGACGTGACCTTCGACGCGCTGCTCACCGGCGGCACCGGCGCAGACGGCCTGGCGCTCGTCCTCGCCGACCCCGCGCGGGGGGCGACGCCCGCCGCACTGGGCGCCACGGGCGCGGGCCTCGGCTTCTCGAGCATCCCGGGCTGGGCGGCGGCGCTCGTGACCTGGAAGAACAACGGGGTCGCCGCGCCGTTCGCGGGCGTCAGCGACGGCCCCACCCCCGGCAAGCCCGGCCTCCCGCGGTGGGTGGCGACGACGCGCGACGTGCCGCCGCTGCGCACGGCCACGCCGAGCCGGGTCCGCGTCCGGATCGTCGACGGCGAGCTGCGCCTGTCGGTCAACGGCGTCCAGCGGCTGGTCACCCCGGTGGCGCTGCCCGATCGCGTGCTCGTCGGCTTCTCCGGGTCCACGGGCGGCTCGACCGACCGCCACGTCGTCTCCAACGCGAGCATCGGCGGCGCCCCGGGCCCGGCCCTGCCGCCGCCCGACGGAGCAGGCGGAGGCGACCCGGACCCCGAGCCGCCGGTGCTGCGCGTGACCAGCACGGTCGTCGCACCGCCCGGTTCGCCGGAGGAGTCGACGTCGATCCGGGTCGCCGGCTCGTGCCCCGGAACGCTCGCGCCGGCGACGCTGACCGCGGGGAACTCGGCGACGCCTGCGCTCGGCGGCGCCGCCGCGGGCGCGACGTGTGCGCTGGCGCAGGATGCGATCGGCGGCGACGGCTGGTCGACGACCGTGGCGGTCAACGACGGCGCGCCCGTCGTGCTGACGGTCGAGGGCGGGGTGGTGCGCGTCCCCGCGTTCGCGCTCCGGGCGGGCGTCAACACCGTCGTGCTGACGAACCGGTACCAGCCGCCGGCGCCCGCGCCCGAGGTGCCGGACCCGGCCGAGGGGGGCTGGCAGGTGAACGGCTCGGCGTCGGTCGCCGGGTCGGCGCTGCAGCTCACCCCGGCGTCGGCCGACGTGAAGGGCAGCGCGTTCTGGCCGCAGACGGTCCAGGCCGAGGGCCTCACGGTGGCGTTCGACGCCACCGTCGAGGGCGGCACGGGCGCGGATGGCCTGGCGCTCGTCCTGGGCGACCCGTCCCGGGGTGCGACGCCCGCGTCCCTGGGCGGCGGGGGCGGGAGCCTCGGCTTCGGGGGCACGCCCGGGTGGGCCGTCGCGCTCGGCAGCTACCCCAACGGCACCCAGGCCACCGGCAACTTCGTCGGCCTGTCCGACGGCGCGCAGGCCGGTGCGTGGCAGACCCTGAGCTGGTTGCAGACGTCGTCGCTCCTGACGCCGCTGCAGAACACGACCCGCCGGGTGGCGCTGACGGTCACCGCGGGTGTCGTGACCGTCACGCTCGACGGGGTCCCGGTCCTGTCCCGTGCCGTCGCGCTGCCCGAGCGCGTCCTGCTGGGCTTCAGCGCGGCGACCGGCGGGCTGACCAACCGGCACGCCGTCCGCAACGTCGTGGTCGGGCGCACCGGGGCTCCGCCTCCGCCTCCGCCGGCCGCCAGCCTCCGCGTGCGCAGCACCATCGTCGCGCCCGCGGGGTCGCCGCAGGCCGGCACCGCCGTCACGGTGACGGGGTCGTGCCCGAGCGCCTTCACCGCGAGCGTGGCCGCGGGTCAGAGCGCCACGCCGCCGCTCACCGGCGCGGTGCGCGGGTCGAGCTGCAGCGTCGCGCAGGGCGTGCCCGCCGGGGCGGGGTGGAGCACGACGGTCGCGGTCAACGGCGGGCCGCCGCAGCCGTTGACGGCGGTCGGCGGCGTGTACCCGGTGCCGTCCTTCTCGCTGCTCGCCGGTGAGAACACCGTCGCGTTCACCTCCACCTTCACGCCGCCTTCGAGCGTGCCCGATCCGGCCGCCGGCGGCTGGCAGCTCAACGGCTCGGCGTCGATCGCCGGGTCGGCGTTGCAGCTGACCCCGGCGTCCGCGGACGTGAAGGGCAGCGCGTTCTGGCCGCAGTCGCTGCCCAGCGCGGGGCTGGCCGTCGAGTTCGACGCAACGATCGACGGCGGGACGGGCGCCGACGGGATGGCGCTGGTCCTCGGCGACCCCTCCCGGGGCGCGTCGCCGGCGTCGCTGGGCGGCGGCGGCGGCAGCCTCGGCTTCGGCGGGATCCCCGGCTGGGGCGTCGCGCTGTCCACCTTCGCGAACGGCACCCAGGCCACCGGCAACTTCGTCGGCCTGTCCGACGGCGCGCAGGTCGGTGCGTGGCAGACGCTGAGCTGGTTGCAGACGTCGTCGCTGCTGACGCCGCTGCAGAACACGACGCGCCGCGTGCGCGTCGCCGTCGCGGCAGGGGTCGTGACCGTCACGCTCGACGGCGTGCCGGTGCTCTCGCGCGCGGTGGCGCTCCCCGAGCGGGTCCTGCTCGGCTTCAGTGCGGGGACCGGCGGGCTCACGAACCGGCACGTCGTCCGTGACGTGCGGGTCACCACGCCCGGCTGATCGGGCGGGCTGGACGTTCGACCCCACCAGGAGTGGGGATGCGTGATCCCATCCCGCCGGCCGATAAGGGAGGAGACGCCCCACGCAGGGGCCGTCGTCCATGCTCAACGCTGCCGCCATCACCCCGGTCGCCATCGCGATCGTCCTCCTCGCCTTCCTCGCTGTCGCGGGCGCGGCGCTGTTAGCGCTCCGCCGCCGCTGGGTCGATTTCCGCGTGGCCATGGAGCGTGCGCACGCGATGTCCGGGCTCTCCGCCGAGGGGATGCTGGTCCTCAACGAGCGCGAGCAGATCACCTGGGTCAGCGACGCCGCGCTCGAGGTGCTCGGCGTCGACGGCGACGCCCTGCTGGGCCGCGCGCTCGACGAGGTCGAGGACGACGAGCTCCGGCGCCTGTTCGCGCGGGTCGATCTGTCCGTCTCCCGCGGTCATGGCGATGACTTCCTGGTCGACCGGCGCCGCCCCGGCCGGCCGACCCAGCACCTGTGTCTCGGCGGCGCGGAGCTGCGCACCGCCGACGGTCGCTACATCGGCGCGGCCGTCTGGATGCGCGACATCACCTCCCGGCTGCGCGACGAGCGGCGCCTGCGCGCCAGCGAGGAGCAGTACCGGCGCTTGGTCGAGACGGCGCAGGAGGTCATCTGGACCTGCGACGACCAGTGCGTCATGACGTTCTGCAACCAGGCGATCGAGGACGTGCTCGGTTTCCGCGCAGATCACGCCGTGGGGCGTCCCCTCAGCGACTGCCTGCACCCCGACCGGGCCGAGGCCGACCTCGGCGCCATCCGCGCCGTCTTCGCGGGACGCCCGCGCATGGAGCACGAGACGACGCTGCGCCGAGCCGATGGCACGGACATCGACGTCACCATCGATCTCGTCCCGCTCGCCGACGAGGACGGCGTGTTCGGCGTCTCCGGCATCACCCGGGACGTCACGGCCCACCGGCGCGCCGAGACCGAGCGTGAGCGCGCGAGCGCCCGCCACGCCGCGGTCGCCGAGCTGGGGCGCCGCGCGCTGGAGCTTGCCGAGCCGTACGTCCTCATGCAGGAGGCGACCCGGGCGCTGGCACGGGTCCTCGACCTGCCCGCATCGCTCGTCCTCGAACTCGACGCCGACGAGGACGCGCTGCGTGCCGCCGCCTCCGCGGGCGCCGACGACGCGCTCGTCGCCGCGTGCGAGCTGCAGCGCCCCGCCGAGCAGACCTCCCATGCGGGCCTGGCCCTGCGGGTGGGCACGCCCGCGACGTTCAGCGACCTGCGCGCGGACAGCCGCTTCCCGGGCGACGGCGCCCTGCGTGAGACCGGCGTGCGCAGCGGCTTGGCGCTTCCCATCCTCGTCCGCGGCAGGACGTTCGGCCTCCTCGCCGGCTACAGCCACCAGGTGCGCCTGTTCGACTCCAGCGAGATCGCATTCGCGGAGTCGGTGGCGAACGTCGTCGGCTCGGCCGTCGAGCGCGTGCAGCTCGAGCGCGCCGACCGCGAGCGCGCGCTGCACGATCAGCTGACCGGCCTGCCGAACCGCTCGCTGTTCATGGACCGCCTGCGCGGCTCGGTCGCGCGCGCCCGCCGGGACGGGTCCCACACCGCGGTCTTCACGATCGGCGTCGACAGCTTCAAGCTCATCAACGACGAGTTCGGCCACGGCGCGGGCGACGACCTCCTGGCGACCGTCGCGCAGCGCCTGCGCACCGAGGTGCGCGCGGCCGACACCGTCGCCCGGCTGGGCGGCGACGAGTTCGTCCTGCTCTGCGAGGGCCTCGCGGGTGAGCACGACGCGATCGCGCTCGCCGAGAAGCTCACCGGCCTGTGGACCGACCCGTTCGTCCTCGCGGTCGGCGAGGTGTTCACCACCGCGAGCATCGGGGTCGCCGTCTCGGAGGCCGGCACCGCGGGCGCCGACGACCTCCTCCGTGACGCCGACGGCGCGATGCATCGCGCCAAGCGGCGGGGTCGGGGCCGGTTCGAACTCTTCGACGAGGAGCTGCGCGCCCGCGCCGGGGAGCGGATCCGCCTGGTGCGTGACCTGCACCGGGCGCTCGAACGCGACCAGTTCCGCGTGGTCTACCAGCCCGTCGTCGACCTGCAGGCGCGCCAGGTGGTGGGCGCCGAAGCACTGCTGCGCTGGGAGCACCCGGTGTGGGGCACGGTCTCGCCGATGGAGTTCATCCCCGCCGCGGAGGAATCGGGGGAGATCGTCGCGATCGGCGAATGGGTCCTGCGGGAGGCGTGCGGCCAGGTGGCCCGCTGGCAGGAGCGCTGGCCGGAGTTCCGCCTGTCGGTGAACGTCTCGGGCCGCCAGATCGCCGAGCCGAACCTGCCCGAGCGCGTCGCCCTGATCTTCGACGAGGCGCGGCTGGCGCCCGGCACGCTGGGGCTGGAGATCACCGAGAGCGTCCTCATGGAGGCCGACGGCGACCCCGAGGTCATCCTCGCCCGCCTGCGCGACGCCGGCGCCCACCTGCTGCTCGACGACTTCGGCA
>SYBY01000311.1 GCA_005788585.1 Actinomycetota bacterium
GCGCCCGCAGCTGCTCGACCGCTTCGGGCTGGGAGTCGTCGTCGCCGGCCCCCGGGACCCCTCGGTGCGGGCGGAGATCGTGCGGCGGCGAATGGCCTTCGATGCGGACCCCGCGGCGTTCGCCGCCACATACGCCGACGAGGAGGCGGCGCTCGCGGCGCGGCTGGAGACCGCGCGGGGCCTCGTCGGGCAGGTCGTCCTCGGCGACCGCGCGCTGCACCGCATCACCACCGTCTGCGCGGACCTCGACCTCGACGGCGTCCGTGGCGACCTCGTCTGCGCGCAGGCCGCCCGGGCGCTGGCGGCGCTCGACGGCGAGCGTGAGGTTGGCGACGCCCACGTCGCGCGCGCCGCGCACCTGGCGCTCAGACACCGCATGCGCCGCGACCCGCTCGCCCCGCCGCCGTCCGGCGGCGACCGCGAGCCGGCGATCGAAGACGCGCTCGAGCAGGCCCCCGATCCCGAACCGCGACGCGATATCGACGACAGTCGTGGAGATCGCGTCGAGCAGCCCGCTGGGAGCGGACCGCGACGCGACACCCACAGCAATCGTGGATCTCGCGTCGAGCACCCGAGCGCCCAGCCCGCCCGGCTCCCCGCCGACGCCCTAACCCTCCCCCGCCGCGGCGGCACGCTCACCGCCATCGACAGCCGCCCCGCCCACGACGACGACCCCGTCGCCGCACTCCCCTCCCTGCTGGCCCGCCTGCGCGGCGACACCGCCCCGCGGGCCGCCATCACCGCGGGGCACCCCGGCGCGCTGCTCTGCCTCATCGTCGACACCTCCGGCTCGATGGGCGCCCAGCGCCGCCTGGCCCGCGTGAAGGGCGCCATCGAGCGCGCGCTGCGCGAGGCCTACGCCCGCCGTGACGACGTCGCGATCGTCACCTTCGCCGGGGACGGCGCCCAGACACTCGTCGCGCCCGGCACCCCGCTGGAGACCGCCGCCGCCCAGGCCGCGCAGCTCCCTGCCGGTGGCCGGACCCCGCTCGCCGCCGGGATCGAGCACGCCGCCCACCTGCTGGAGACCGACCGCACCGACCGGCCCCGGCTGGCCGTCCTGCTCACCGACGGCCGCGCCGCAGACCACGACGGCCGCGCGCGCACCGCGCTGCGGCGCCTCGCCGCCACCGCGGACCGCACCGTCGTCGCCGACCTGGAAGAGGGCCGCGTGCGCCTCGGCCTCGCCGCCGAACTCGCCACCGCCGCGGGCGCAGACCTGACCCGACTGATCACGGAGGCCGCATGAGCACCGCCGACCCCCTCACCAAGCACACGGCGCCGGACGTCGACGTCCCCCACACCCCGCAGGACCGGGGCACCGCCGAGCCGAAGCGCCGCAAGCCCCGGGACAGGCCGCTGCTCATCGTCATCACCGGCAAGGGCAAGGGCAAGTCCACCTCGGCGTTCGGCATGCTCCTGCGCTCCTGGGCGCGGGACTACCGCTGCGGGGTCTTCCAGTTCGTCAAGTCCGGCAAGTGGAAGGTCGGCGAGCAGAAGGCCGCCGAGGCGCTCGGCGGGATCGACTGGGAGAAGATGGGCGACGGCTGGTCGTGGATCAGCCGGGACCTCGAGGAGTCCGCCGACCTGGCGCGCGCCGGCTGGGAGCACGTGCAGACCTGCGTGGCAGAGGAGCGCTACGAGTTCCTCCTGCTCGACGAGTTCACCTACCCGCTGAAGTGGGGCTGGGTGGACACCGACGAGGTCGTCGACACCCTGGTCAACCGCCCGGGCTTCCAGCACGTCGTCATCACGGGCCGCGACGCGCCGCAGGCGCTCATCGACGCGGCCGACCTCGTCAGCGACGTCACGCTCGTCAAGCACCAGATGGAGCAGGGCATCCGCGGGCAGCAGGGGATCGAGTGGTGAGCGACGTCCTGGTCATCCTCGACGGGGCGAGTGAGCCGGTCGTCGACGACGAGCCGACGTCGCTGGAACGCGCTGACACGCCGGTGCTCGACGCGCTCGCCCAGGCCGGGACCGTTCGTCGTCTGCGCACCACGCCCGACGGGCTGCCGCCGGGGTCGGAGACCGGCATCGCGGTGCTCCTCGGCTGGATGCCCGACGCGCCCGTGGACCGCGCGGCGCTGGAGGCGGCCGGGCTCGGCCTGGAGATCGGGGCAGCGCGCGAGGCGTGGCGCGTGGACGCGCCCGACATCGAGGCGCTGCGCTTCCCGCCCGAGGTGGAGGTGCACCCCCTCGGGCCGCACAAGCTCCTCGCGATCGTGCCCGCCGGGTACCCGCTGCGCAGCGACGGCGTCTGGCCGCGCGGCATCACGCCGCCGCGCACGCTGGACGAGTCCACCGTGGTCGTCGGCGCACCCGGCGCGGCGCTCGGTCTCGCGCGGCTCCTCGGCGCCCGGGTGCTGACCACCGACGTGCCCGCCACGGCCGCGGTCGTCGAGATCGCCGCGGGCGCCTCGCGCGTCGTCGTCCACGTCGACACCCCCGACGAGGCAGCGCACCGCCGCGACCCCGATGCCAAGGTCGCCGCCCTGAGCCGCGCCGACGACGAGGTCATCGGCCCGATCGCCGCGGCGGTCCACACCCACGGCGGCACCCTCACGGTCACCGCCGACCACGGGACCGACCCGCGCACAGGCACCCACGACGCCGCGCCCGTCCCCGCCGTCACCTGGGACCCCGAGGCGTCCGCCGGCGAGGAGCTGCCCGATGACGAGGACCTCCCCGTGCTCGCCACCCCCAAGCGCCGTGCGACCACCGGGGCGACGACTGGTAGGCGCATGACCGAGCGCTGGGTCGCGACCCTCCCCATCGAGGCGCCGTGAGTGCGCGGATCGTCATCGCCGGGACGAGCTCGGGCGCCGGGAAGACCTCGGTCGCCTGCGGCCTGATCGGGGCGCTGCGGGCGCGCGGCCATGTGGTGCAGGGTGCGAAGGTCGGGCCGGACTACATCGACCCGAGCTACCACGCGCTGGCGTCGGGCCGGCCGGGCCGCAACCTCGACGCGTTCATGGCCGGGCCGGACCTGGTCGCTCCGCTGCTGCTGCACGGCTCGGCCGGTGCGGACATCACCGTGATCGAGGGCGTCATGGGGATGTTCGACGGCGCGTCGGGCCGCGGGGAGCTGGCCTCCACCGCGCACGTGGCGAAGCTCACCGCCAGCCCCGTCGTGCTCGTCGTCGACGCCACCGCGATGTCACGCTCGGCCGCCGCCGTCGTCCTCGGGTTCCGCGACTTCGACCCCGACGTGCGGATCGCCGGGGTCATCCTCAACCGCGTCGGCTCCGAGCACCATGAGGCGCTGCTGCGCGACGCCATCGAGCCGCTCGGCGTGCCGGTGGTCGGCGCGGTCCGCCGGTCGGAGCGGTTCGAGACGCCCGAGCGTCACCTCGGCCTCGGTCCCGCGCCCGAGCGCGAGGCCGAGGCGCGCCGCGCGCTCGACGCCCTCGCGGCGGCGGTCGCCGAGCAGGTCGAGCTCGACACGCTCGTGCGTCTCGCGCGCACCGCGCCGCCGCTGCCGGTCGACGCGTGGGCCCCGCCGGAGCCGGAGGACGGGCCGCGCGTGCGGATCGCCGTCGCCGCCGGGCCGGCGTTCTCGTTTCACTACAGGGAGAACCTGGAGGCGCTGGAGGCGCTGGGCGGCGAGCTCGTCCCGTTCGACCCCGGCACCGACACCGTCCTGCCGGAGCGCGCCGACGCGCTGCTGCTCGCGGGAGGGTTCCCCGAGGTCTACGCCGAGCAGCTGACGGGCAACGCGCCGCTGCGGCGCGCCGTCGCCGATGCGGTGCGCGGCGGGCTGCCGACCGTCGCCGAGTGCGGTGGGCTGCTCTACCTCTGCGAGGAGCTCGACGGCCACCCGATGTGCGGCGTCGTGCCGGGCCGCGCGCGGATGGCGGGACGGCTGTCGCTGGGCTACCGCGAGGCGATCGCGCAGTCGCCGTCGCCGCTGGCCGCGCCCGGGGATGTCCTGCGCGGCCACGAGTTCCACTACTCCACCGTGGACCCGTCGTGCGGGGCCGACGCCGCGTGGACCCTGCGCGCTCGGGGCCGCGAGCGGCGCGAGGGTTTCACCACGCCGACGCTCAGCGCCAGCTACCTGCACCTGCACTGGGCGGCGTTCCCCGATGCGCCACGGCGGTTCGTCGCGGCGGCGCGAAGGGCGGCGGCGTGGGTCTGACCGTGGTGCTCGGCGGTGCGCGGTCGGGCAAGAGCGCGTGGGCGGAGGAGCTGGTCGCGGGCTTCGGGCAGCCGGTGCGGTACGTGGCGACGGCCGAGCCGGGGGCCGGCATGGAGGACCGGATCGCGCGGCATGTGGCACGGCGCCCGGGGGCGTGGGAGACGGTGGTCGCGGGGCCGGACCTCGGCGACGTGTTGGGTGGGAACGCTCCGGTGCTGATCGACGGGCTGGGGGTGTGGCTGGCGTCGGCGCTGCACCACGGCTGGGACGACCCGCTGGGGCGCGTGCGCGCGATGACCGACGCGGCGGCGCGACGGGCCGCGCCGGTGGTCGTCGTCATCGAGGAGGCGGGCGCGGGGGTACTCCCGGCGGACCCGGCGACCCGCGCGTGGGTGGACCTCCTCGGCGAGTCCGCCCAGCTCGCGGTCGCCGCGAGTGAGCGGGCGCTGCTCGTCGTCGCCGGTCGCGCGGTGCCGCTGTCGAGAACTCCGCAACTGTCGCGGAGTTCTCGACACGAGCTGCGCGTGCACGGCGACCGCCTGATCCCCGCCGGCGCGGCCGACCACGCCGTGAACGTCGTCGCGGGCGGGCCGCCGCCGTGGCTGCGCACCGCCCTCCATGCCGCGCTGGACACCGATGCGGCGGCCTACCCGCGCGAGGACGACGCCCTGACCGCGACCGCCGCCCGGCACGGCCGCGCGCCCGGCGAGGTCGTCATCACGAACGGCGCCGCTGAAGCGCTGTGGCTCCTGCCCGCCGCGCTGCGCCCGCGGCACGCTGCGGTCCTCCACCCGGGATTCACGGAATCGGAGGCCGCCCTCCATGCCCACGGCGTCCCGGTCACCCGCGTGCTGCGCGATCCGGCCGACGACTTCACGATCGACCCCGCCGCCGTCCCGCCCGACGCCGACCTGGTCATCGTCGGCAACCCCGCGTCCCCCTCCGGCACGCTCGTCCCCGCCACCACCATCCTCGCCCTGCGCCGGCCCGGGCGCACCGTGGTCGTCGACGAGGCGTTCATGGACCTCGTCCCCGGAGAGCCGGGCAGTCTGGCCGCCGACGCGCTCGACGAGGTCATCGTCGTCCGCAGCCTCACGAAGGCGCTCGCGGTCCCGGGCCTGCGCGTGGGCTACGCGCTCGCGCCGACGCATCTCGCCAGCGCGTTGCGCGCGGTGCGCCCGCCATGGAGCGCGAACGCCGTCGCCCTCGCGGTGCTGAGCGCCGCCGCCGCGCATCCGCGCGAACTCGCCGCCATCGCCGAACGCGCGCAGGCCGAGCGCCAGGACCTCGAGCGCCGGCTGGACGCGGTGGGTGTCCGCCGGTGGCCCGCGGCGGCGAACTTCGTCCTGACCGCGCCTGGCGCGGGCGCGGTCGAGCGGCTCCATGCCGCCGCCATCGCGGTGCGGCCGTGCGCGTCGTTCCCGGGTCTCACCGCGGGCCACCTGCGCATCACCGCCCGGGATTCCGCCGCCAACGCCCGAATCGCGGAGGCCCTCACGTGATCACGCTCGTGGGCATCGGCGACGACGGGTGGGACGGCCTGACCGCCCCGGCCCGGGACGCGATCGCCGGCGCACAGACCCTCGTCGGCGGCGCCCGCCACCTCGACCTGATCCCGGACGACGCGACCACCGCGCACCGGCGTGCCTGGCCTTCCCCCATGACCGCCTTGCTCGATGACCTGCCGAACCTCGAGAACACCGTCGTCCTCGCCAGCGGCGACCCGATGCTCCACGGTGTCGGCGCGTCGATCGCCCGCCGCATGGGTGCCGACGGCGTCCAGGTCATCCCCGCGCCGTCCGCGTTCACCCTTGCCTGCGCCCGACTCGGCTGGCCCGCAGCCGACACCGAGCTCGTCAGCCTCGTCGCCCGCCCCGTCGAGCGGCTGCTCCCCCACCTCGCGCCCGGCCGGCGTGTCGTGGCCTACGTCTCCGACCGCGACGGCGCCCGGACCGTCGCCGCGCTGCTGCGCGCCCACGGCTTCGGCCCCAGCGACCTGACCGTCCTCGAGCACCTCGGCGGCGCCGACGAGCGGATCGTCCACACCACTGCCCGCGCGCTGCCGGACGAGCCCGTCGCCCAGCTGCACACCGTCGCGCTCGTCTGCCGCCCCGCCCCCGGCGCCCGCGTCCTGCCGAGAACCCCGGGCCTGCCCGACGACGCGTACGACCACGACGGCCAGATCACCAAGCGCGAAGCCCGGGCACTGACCCTCGCGGCGCTCGGCCCGCTCCCCGGCGAGCTGCTGTGGGACGTCGGCGCGGGCAGCGGGTCGATCGGGATCGAGTGGATGCGCGCGCATCCGGCCAACCGGGCGATCGCCGTCGAGCCGAAGCCCGACCGCGCCGCCCGCGCGACCGTGAACGCCCGGCAGCTCGGCGTCCCGCACCTGATGGTGGTCGAGGGGCGCGCGCCCGCCGCGCTCGAGGGCCTCGAGCCACCCGATGCGATCTTCGTCGGCGGCGGCCTGACCAACGACGGCGTCCTGGAGGCCTGCCTGGCCGCCCTGCGCCCGGGCGGCCGGCTCGTCGCCACCGCCGTCACGCTCGAGACCGAGCAGACCCTCGCCGCCGCCCACACCGAGCACGGCGGGCGGCTGGTCCGCCTGAGCGTCGCCCGGGCCGAACCCATCGGCGGCTTCACCGGCTGGCGCCCGCAGATGCCCCTGACCCAGTGGACCCTGGAGCTGCCCCGCGCATGACCGTGCACGGCAGCGGCGCCGGCCCCGGCGCGCCCGACCTCATCACGTTGCGCGCACGTGACCTCCTCGCGGCGTCGCCGGTCTGCCTCTACGCGGGCGCGCTCGTCCCGCCCGAGATCCTCGCGCACTGCCCGCCCGGCGCTCGGATCGTCGACACCCGCGACCTCACCCTCGACGAGATCGTCGGTGAGCTCCAGGCCGCCCACACCCGCGGCGAGGATGTCGCCCGGCTGCACTCGGGCGACCTGTCGATCTGGAGCGCCGTCGCCGAGCAGGCCCGCCGCCTCGACGCGCTCGGCATCCCGTACGACCTCACGCCCGGCGTGCCCGCCTTCGCTGCGGCGGCCGCCGCGCTGGGCCAGGAGCTGACGCTGCCCGGCGTCGCCCAGTCGCTGATCCTCACCCGTCACGCCAAGCGGGCGACAGCCCTGCCCCCCGGCGAGGAGCTCGGCGCGCTGGCCGCGCACGGCACGACGCTGGCGATCCACCTCGGCACCCAGGCCATCGAGGAGATCGCCGCGACGCTCACCCCCCACTACGGCGCGAGCTGTCCCGCCGCGGTCGTCGCGCGCGCGAGCTGGCCCGACGAGGTCGTGCTCCGAGGCACGCTGGAGACCATCGCCGGCCAGGTGCGCGACGCCGGGCTGCGCCGGACGTCGACCATCCTCGTCGGCCCCGCGGTCGGCGACGCGACCGGGTGCGAGAGCCACCTCTACTCCGCCCACCGGGAGCGCGCGGGCCGATGATCCTCATCCTCGGCGGCACGGCGGAGGCCCGGGCGCTCGCGCAGCGGCTCGACGACGCGGGCCGCCCCGTCATCTCGTCGCTCGCAGGACGCGTCGCGCGGCCACGGCTGCCCGCCGGCGAGACGCGCATCGGCGGGTTCGGCGGCCCCGACCGCCTCGCCGCCTGGCTGCGCAAGCACGACATCCGCGCCGTCGTCGACGCGACCCACCCCTTCGCCGCGCGGATCTCCGCCAGCGCCGCCACCGCCGCACCCGCGGCCGGGGTGCCACTCGTACGCCTGGAACGCCCGGGCTGGACCGCCGGCCCGGACGACGACTGGCACCGCGTGCCCGACCTCGACGCCGCGGCCGCCAGCGTCACACAGCACGGGGCGCGACGCGTCTTCCTCACCTCCGGCCGCCAGGGGCTCGCCGCCTTCGCACCGCTCGCCGACCCGTGGTTTCTCATCCGCTGCGTCGACCCGCCGGAGACCGACCTGCCCGCCCGCCACGAGGTCCTCCTCGACCGCGGCCCGTACACCCTCGACGGCGAGCGGGAGCTCCTCGAGCGCCACAGCATCGACCTGCTGGTGACCAAGGACAGCGGCGGCGACCACACCGCCCCGAAACTCGCCGCCGCCCGCGAACGCGGGATCCCGGTCGTCGTCGTCGACCGTCCGCCACGACCCGAGGTCCCCACCGTGCCCACCGTCGAGGAGGCCCTGGCATGGCTGCCCTGAACCGCACGCTGCTCGTGATCGGGATCGGCGCGGGCGATCCCGACCACCTCACGCTGCAGGCGATCAAGGCGATGAACCGCGCCGACGTCGTGTTCCTCGTCGAGAAGCGCCGCGCCACCCGCCCGCTGGAGGACCTGCGCCGCGATCTCCTCGCCGAGCACATGGCGCGCGAGCACGCCGTCGTGACGATCGAGGACCCCGACCGCGAGCGCGACCCCGCCGACTACCGCGCGACCGTGCAGGCATGGCGGGACGAGCGCGCGCGCCGGTGGGGCGACGCCATCGCCACCAACCTGCGCGACGGGCAGACCGGCGCGTTCCTCGTCTGGGGCGACCCGGCGTTCTACGACAGCACCCTCGACGTCCTGCACGAGCTCGCGGTCCCCGGCCTGGAGCTCGAGGTCGTCCCCGGCATCAGCAGCGTGCAGGCGCTCGCCGCGGCGCACGCGATCGCGCTGAACCGCGTCGGCGGCGCGATCGAGATCACGCCCGGCCGCCGGTACGCCGACGGCATGCCCGACGACGTCGACGACGCGGTCGTCATGCTCGACACGCGCAACGTCTTCACGCGCGCGCCCGACGACGTCGACGTCTACTGGGGCGCGTACCTCGGGACGCCCGACGAGCTGCTCATCGCCGGCCCTGTGCGCGAGGTCGAGGACGAGATCGCGCAGGTGCGCGCGCAGGCGCGCGAGCGCCATGGCTGGGTCTTCGACACCTACCTGCTGCGCCGCCGCCGGGCCTAGGACGAGGCGAACGCCCGCAGCTCGCCCTTGCCGCCGGTGCCCTTCGGCGCCCCGTGGGCGAGCAGCAGCACGTCGAAGTCGAGCTCGTCGCACAGCTCGAGCAGCCGCGCCCGCAGCCCCTCCTTGATCGCCTCAGGATCGTCACCGAGCAGGTCGTCCGGGACGAACGCGAGCTGACACTCCCAGCGCACCACCGCGTCGGCGAACGCCAGCACCCCCGGTCGCTCCGCCGTCGGCGCGGCGTAGATCGCCGTCTCCTCCGGGCAGATCACGCCGACCTCGTGGGCGGTCACGCCGGGCGCGATCTCGTCGCCGAAGCGAAACGGCGTGATGACGTTCTCCGGCAGGTCAGGCAGGCCGGCCTCGTGCGCGAGGATCGGGCACTCGAAGCGTCCCGCGAACACCGCGGCGTGACGCAGGTGGTGGCGGTTGGTCAGGACGATGCGGGTCGGCGGGCACTCGTGACGATCGAACCAGCCGGTCCCGTCGACGGGCACCCGCGGATCGAGCAGCAGCCGGGCGTCGACCAGGTAGTGCGAATGGACCGTGACGCCGATCCCCTCGTGGAACGTCGTCCAGTCCCAGACGCCGGGTGCGATCTCCTCCATCGCGCCATCATCGCCGGTCAGCCGGGTACGTGCGCGGGGTATAGACGCGCCCCCCGTCCAGGACACGGGTCTGCGAGCTCCCGACGACGAGCACCGTGCGCATGTCGACCCGCTCCAGCGGCAGGTCGCCGAGCGTCGTGACCTCGACGTGCTCGCCGTCGCCGCCGACGTCGCGCGCGACGACCACCGGCGTCTCCGGCGCGCGGTGGCGCAGCAGCACCTCGTGCGCGGCGGTCAGCTGCTCGCGCCGCGTCTTCGATGCGGGGTTATAGAGCGCGAGCGCGAGGTCGGCCGACGCCGCGGCGTCGAGGCGGCGGGCGACGACCTCCCACGGCTTGCGAATGTCCGACAGCGAGATGACGGCGAAGTCGTGGCCCAGGGGTGCGCCCACGCGGGCCGCCGCGGCCTGCATGGCCGACAGACCGGGAACGACCCGGACGTCGACACCGGCGTACTGACCGTTGCCCGCTTCGAGCTGCTCGAGCACGGCCGTGGCCATGGCGAAGATCCCGGGGTCCCCCGACGAGACCACCGCAACCCGTGCGCCCGACGCCGCGAGCTCCAGCGCGTGGCGGGCCCGGTCGGCCTCGACGCGGTTGTCCGACGCGTGGCGGTGCTGGCCGGCGCGGACCGGGACCCGGTCGACGTACGTCTGGTACCCGACGACGTGCTCGGCCCCCGCCAGTGCGCCCCGCGCCTCGGGGGTCAGCCACTGCGGCCCGGCGGGCCCGAGCCCGACGACGGTCACCTCGCCCGCGCCACCTGCGGTGCGCGGGGCGGACCGAGCGCCTGTCGGGACGAGGACGAGCGACATGTACGGCACCGTGCCGTCGACCGCGCGCAGCGGCGCGACCCGTTCGCCCGGATGGCTCGCGCGCTCGACGTAGACGGCGCCGTCGGCCAGCCCGGCGTCGCCGAGGGCGGACGTGACCCGCGCGAACGTCCGGCCGAGCTTCATCACCACGGCGGCGTCGGCGCTGTCCAGCCGGGCGCGCAGATCCGCGGGCGGCAACGTGCCGGGGATGATCGAGAGGACCTCGTCGCGCTGGACGAGCGGCGTGCCGGCCGCAGCGCTGGCGGCCGCGAATGCCGGGATGCCCGGGACGACCTCCGTCTCGTAGCGGCCGGCCAGCCGCTCGTGCAGGTACATGTACGACCCGTAGAGGAACGGGTCGCCCTCGCACAGGACCGCGACATCGCGGCCCGCGTCCAGATGCGCGGCGACCTGCCGCGCCCCGTCGTCGTAGTAGTCGCGGATCGCCCCCTCGTAGCCGCCCGGGTGATCCGTCGTCTCGGTGGTGATGGGGTACTGCAGCGGGAGCTCGATCTGCTCCGGGCGGACGTACGGCCCCGCCGCACCGCGCGCGATCGGCTGCTTCGCGCGAGCGGTCGGGTACGCGATGACGTCGGCGGCGCCGATGATCCGCGCGGCCTTGAGCGTGACGAGCTCCGGGTCGCCGGGACCGACCCCGACGCCGTACAGGCGACCGCTCATGCCGCACCGCCCGGGACCAGTACGACGTCGACGTCCTGCGCCAGCGCGTTGATCGCAGCCGACGCCATCGCGCTGCCGCCGCGACGCCCGTGGACGACGACGAACTCCAGGCCGCCGGCATGCTGCGCCAGCGCGACCTTCGACTCGGCCGCCCCGACGAACCCGACGGGGATGCCGATCACCGCCGCGGGGCGCGGCGCGCCGGCGTCGACCAGCTCGAGCAGGCGGAACAGCGCGGTCGGGGCGTTGCCGATGACGACGACTGCGCCGTCGAGCCGGTCGCCCCACAGGTCCATGGCCGCGGCGCTCCGGGTGGTGCCAAGATCGCGTGCCAGCTGCGGGACACCCGGCTCGCGCAGCGTGCACACCACGTCGTTGTGACGGGGCAGCCGCGCCCGCGTGATCCCGGCCGCGACCATGTTCGTGTCGCAGAGGATCGGGGCTCCGTCATGGATGGCGGCACGTGCCGCCGCCCCGAACCCGGGCGACGCCTCGACATCCGCGGCCAGGTCGACCATCCCGCAGGCGTGGATCATCCGGACGACCACCCGCGCGAGCACGTCGTCGAACCGCCCGAGGTCGGTCTCCTCCCGGATGGTGGCGAACGACCGGCGGTAGATCTCCGCGCCGTCCTTGAGATACGTCATGCGAGGGCCTCCACGGCAGCAGAAAGGTCGGGAACGGTGTGACCGGCGACGTCGATACCGGCCTCGGTCCAGGTGACCGCGCGGACCTCACCACGCGGCAGGCCGCAGCGGCGCGGGCACGCGCTCCAGTGCTCGGCCGGGTCGCCCGGATGGCGGTGTGCGGCGCGGGTGTGCGCCGCAGCGCGGACGTCGAGTCGCGCACGGGGACAGGCACCGACACCGGCGCATGCGGTCAGGCCGCGCCAGCCGGAGTCGGGGTCGAGGATCAGCCCAAGATCGAGCAGGGCCGCGGAGGTCTCGACCTCGGCGGCGATGTCGATGAGCGTGACGGTCCGCCACGGCGAGACGCGGATCTCAGGCGCGAGTGCGGCGAGCCCGCGCAGCTGGCCGGCATCTAGGCGCCCGAGCGGCACCAGCGCGGTGACCGCCACCCGCCCATCGGCCTGCAGGAAGGATCCGGTCGCCATCGGGGTCATATGTCCCCGCGTTCCGACCGGATGCGGTGCCATCCGCCACGCGCCGTCCCCACGCGCGAGAAATGCCCGCGCCGCGGCCACTGCCGCGGCCGGACCGGCCGTCACGTCCATCCGCTCACCAGTGCGCACCAGTTCGACCTCATCCGGCGCGACCGCGGCGAGGAGGATGTCCGCGTCGGCGCCAGCCATCAACCCCGACCCGTCCTCGACGGCGAACTGGAACCGGCCCGAGAGGGCCGCGAGTTCCGGGGCCGCGCAGATCGCGCGGTCCAGGGCGGCAGTCAGCAGCGCGCCGTCGACCAGCGCGCGTGGATCGCGGCCCGCCAGCGGGGACGCCAAGACATTGCGCACCCGTTCGTGGGCGCGCGACGGCAGGAGGCCCGCGTCAGTCAACGCGCGGCTCAGCGCGGCGGCGGCGTCCGGCTCCAGTCCGCGAAGCTGGACGTTCGCCCGGGAGGTCAGATCGATCAGCCCGCTGCCGAGTGTGTCCGCGGCATCAGCCAGCACGCGCGCCTCGCCCGACGACACGCGTCCGCCCGGGATCCGCACACGCGCGAGCCAGCCATCGGCCGCCTCGTGCAGGCGCAGTGTGCCGGGACAGCGGTCGGGATCTGCCATCGCACCTGCCGGCCGGCGTGGTGCGAGGTCGTCGAACACCACGGCATGCACCGTCGGTCTCCATTCACTCGTGGACGCAGCGCCCGGCGAGTGTCCTGACTCCCGGATCGCCGCGCATCGTCCGCCTTCCCAGGCCCGAAGACCCAGTGGCAATGTGGACGACCGCTCCCCGGTCACAGTGGCGAGGACCGTGCCGGAATCACACCGGCTTCCTCGTTCGAGCGCGCCAGATCCTACACGTCGCAGAGACTGGACGAACGGGGGGTTGGCGAATGGAGCAGCTCTCGCTACGGTGTCCCCGAACCAGAAGGCAACCCTGGGGAGGGAACGCCATATGGAGACCGGGATCACGTACCCGGAGTTGGGGGAACTCGTGGTGCAGGATGCACTGAGCGAGATTCACGAACATGCCGACGCCCTCGAGGCATCGGCGCGGGACGACGAGGATCTGCGGCGCAGCCGTGAGGTCCGCAAGCAGGCCGACGAGCTCGATCGCCGGCTGCACGTCCCCTTCGGGTAGCCCCACCGGTCCTGCGTGGCGCGTCGCTGTGTGCGGCGCGCCGCCCTGACCCTCATCGACCGGACCGCATCGCGATGCCTGAACTGGTGTCGTGCAGGGCAGAACCACCTCGTTCACCCTTCGGAGGTCCATCAGTCGTGCAACGTCTCATCCCCTCGCCGTCCATGGCCGTCGCGCTGCTCGCGCTCGTGCTGGCCACGACCGGCACCGCCGTCGCGGCGGTCAACTACGCCTCGAATGCGGGCAAGGTCGACGGCAAGGACGCCGTGTACTCCGGCGCCACGCTGCGCCAGGCCGCCGGCAACGTCGTCGCCACCGCCTCGCGCGGTGACGGCCGGGGCAAGATCCCCGGCAAGTTCCTCGACGACGTGATGCGCGGCGCCGCGGACTCGTTCGCCCGCCCCGCCGTGGTCAACGACAACGCCAACGACGTCGCCACCGCGATCGGCTCGATTCCCGGCCTCGGCACGCTGAGCGCCAGCTGCTTCGACCAGAACAAGAACGTCGGCGTCGAGGATCCGGCGACGACCCTGACCTTCGGGAACACCGCGGGCATCCCGGTGAACCTGTCCCGCTCGGTGCCGGGCCAGGCCCAGGTCATCACCGTCGTGCCGTCGAACACGACCAACGCGTTCACCATCGGTGGCTCGAACACGTTCCGCCTGCACATCGAAGCGGCGGGCCTGAACTACGTCTTCGAGGGCGTCGTGCGCCAGGACGGCCGCAACACGCCGGACGCACGCTGCCTGGTCTACGGCTACGCGCTGCGCATCAGCAACACCCGCTAAGCCCCTTCCCGCGCTGAGCGTCCGATCGTGGTCGCCCTGGCGACCACTTTCGGACGTTCACCCGGGCCGGTACCGTTCACGCATGGCCGATCCACTCGCCGGCGTCGAACTGCGTCACCTCATCGCGCTGCGCGCGGTCGCAGCCGCGGGCTCGTTCGGCGGAGCCGCCGATCAGCTCGGGTACACCCAGTCGGCCATCAGCCAGCAGATCGCGTCGCTGGAGAAGGCGCTCGGGGAGAAGGTCATCGACCGCGGCAACGGGCGCGGCCGGGTCACGCCCACCCCCGCAGGCGACATCCTGCTCAAGCACACCGACGCGCTGATGGGCACCCTCGACGCCGCCCGCGACGACCTCACCGCGCTGCGCGGCGGCGCCGTCACCACGCTGCGCGTCGGCGCCTACCAGAGCGTCACCTCCACCTTCCTGCCCACCGTCGTCCGTCACGTGCGCGAGCTGTTCCCCGGCATCCAGTTCGAGATCGTCGAGGAGATGTCCGACACGGACGTCGAGCAGCACGTCATCGACGGCCACCTGGACCTCGGCTTCACGGTCGTCCCCGTCGCGCACACGGGGCTGGCGGGCATCGACCTCGTCGCCGACCCGTGGGCCCTGCTGCTGAGCGCGGAGCACCCGCCGCTCGCCGCGACCGATCGCGAGAGCCTCGACATCGCCGACCTCGACGGCCTGGCGATCTGCGGCGCCTTCAACTGCCGCGGGTTCCAGCACGCGATCAGCCACCTGCAGGGACTCGGCATCCGGCCGCACGTCGCCCAGCACGCCAACGACAACGCGCTGATCCAGGGCCTCGCGGCCGCCGGCGTCGGCGCCGCGCTGCTGCCGCGCCTGGCCTACACGCCCGACCCGCGGCTGACCGTCATCCCGATCGACGACCTCATCCCGCCTCGCCGCGTCGGCCTGGCGTGGCCCGCGGATCGACCGCTGTCCCCGCCGGCGCAGGCGCTCGTCGACGCCGCGCGGGACGTGTGCGCCGGCATGGTCCCCACGTGGGACACCCCGGCGCTGCAGACCTGAACGGCCCGGTTCACATCGCCCCGGTGAGCCGTCCGACGATCGCGCTTGCGGCCATGGCGCCCGATGCGATGACGTTCGCCACCGACGGCATCTGCCCGGTCGCGTCGCCCGCGACGAACAGCCCCGGAACGCTCGTGGCATTCGGCCCTCCAACCGCCAGCCCCTCGGCCGTCAACGGCGAGGGCGCCGCGTAGTCCGCGCCGAGCTGCTCGGCCAGCGCCGAGCGCTGGTGCAGCGTCACCGCGACGAGCAGCCCGCCGCACGCCCGCTCGGACCCGTCGGCGAACACGACGGCCTCCAGCTCGTCGCCGGGCCCGCGCAGCGACGCCACCGGGCGGTCGTCGACCGCCACGCCCGCGGCATCCAGGCGCGCGCGGTCCTCATCGCTCACCGACGCGGACAGCAGCGTCACGTCGTCGCTCCAGGCCGTCAGCAGCAGCGCGCGGTGGATGCCCGAGTCGTCGAGCACGCACAGCGGCCGGTCGCGCACCTCCCAGCCGTGGCAGAACGGGCAGTGGAACACCGACCGGCCCCAGCGCTCGGCGGCCCCGGGCAGGTCGGGATACCGGTAGCTCATGCCGGTCGCGAGCAGGATCGTCGTCCCGGTCTGCCGCGTCCCGTCGGCCAGCGTGAGCGTGAAGCCGTCGGCGCCGGTGACCTCGACGTCGCGGACCTCCACGGCCGGGTAGGCGGCGAGCTCACGCCGGCCGTCGGCGTAGAAGGCGTCGGCCGGCCGTCCGTCCTGCCCGAGCAGGCCCCCGATCCCGTGCGCGGCGCGGTTGCTCTGCTGCCCGGTGTCGAGGAGGAGCGTGCGCCTGCGCGCGCGGCCCAGCACGAGCGCGGCGCTGAGCCCTGCCGCTCCGCCGCCGACCACGATGCAATCCCAGGTCTCGTCCATGGATGCAGCGTGGCAACCCGTGCCATATTCTGTCAATGTCTATTGCCATGGAGGCAAACGACTCCGTGGACGCCCGGGTGCGCCGACGCCTGCGCGAGCTGCGCACCGAGCAGGGCCTGACGCTCCAGCAGGTCGCCGAGCGCGCGAGCATCGACGTGTCGACCCTCAGCCGGCTGGAGTCCGGCAAGCGCCGCCTGGCGCTCGACCACCTCCCCCGGCTCGCCGCCGCGCTCGGCGTCAGCGCCGACGCCCTGCTCGGCGCCGCACCGGCGCCCGATCCGCGCATCCACGCTGAGCCCATCACCCGCCACCGCCTGACGATGTGGCCGCTGACCAACCGCGGGCCGGCGGGCGGTCTGCACACGTACAAGGTCCGCGTCCACGCCGACCGCGACACGCCCCCGGACGACCTGCCCGTCCACGACGGCCACGACTGGCTCTACGTGCTGTCGGGCCGCCTGCGGCTCATCCTCGGCGAGGAGGACCTCATCGTGGAGCCCGGCGAGGCCGTGGAGTTCAGCACCCTGGTGCCGCACTGGTTCGGCGCCGTCGACGGCCCGGTGGAGCTCATCGGGATCTTCGGGCCCCAGGGCGAGCGGGTGCACCTGCATCGCTAGGGGTCGACGTATCGGGTGAGGTCGAACACCCCTCCTGCGAAGGCCGCAGCCGCATTCTCGCCGGCCCGCAGCTCCTCCAGTCGCCTGCTCGCCAGTCCGACCTCCAGGCTGCCCGTGATCTCCTCCTGCAGCAACGGCGCAGAAGGCAGCGGGGGCGCATCCAGCGGCGATCCCACGGCCCGCCATCGTCGGAGCTCCGCGCACAGCCCGGGCCGCGGCGCCCACTGCGGCCGGCGAGCGGCGCGGATCCATGCCGCCACGCCCATCCGCAACTGCTCGTCGGTCACCTGGAGTGCCGCGAGCCGCTCGGCGAGCGCCCGCCGCGGTCCGGACGAGAAGTTCCAGGACGCCGCCGCGATCGCGGCATCCGTGACCCTGTCGATGATCCGCCGCTCCGCGGGGGACCTTACGCGCAGGACATCCTGGCACCGATCGACATCGTCGTTGTACCGGTCCGTCGCCGCCACTGTCTGCGGACGCAGGCGCACGAGCGCCCTCTCGTACGCGGTCATGGCCGCCGCGACCCGACGCGCCTCTCGACGCTGCCGCACCGTGCTGCGCGGCGGCGCGAAGACCCCTTCACGGATCAGGGCCTCCCCGTCGCCCCTGGCGCGCATCCGCGAGGCGAAGCGCACCGACTCGCTTCCCGCGCCCTTCGGTCCTGGACCGGCCGGCGGGCGGGTGCCGTGGCGTAGGCGAAAGACGAACCGGCCGTGCGCGTCCGCGCGGAACGTCGTGCCCATGCCCGTCCCCAGACAATTGTCCCCCGGCGGGCAGTACGAGCCCCACGAGGCGTCGAGCTCCTCTCGTGGTCGCCAGCCACGCCCGTGATATGTGACGACCGCCCCGGCCGGCGGGCTCCACGGATCGACCGGCGGGTCGACGTAGACGCACGGTGTCACCGTGACACAGCGATCGGGCAACGGTCCCACGTTCGGGGCGGGCACCGCCAGTAGCGGGATCCCGAACGCCACAGCGGTGGCGGCGACGGTGGAGACGAGCATGCCGAGCAGAACACGAAGGGCCCGCTCCGGTTGCGGAGCGGGCCCTTCGATCAGGCTTCTGCGTGCTGTTCTGGGACTACGAGGCGTCGCCGTCCGGCGAAGGCGTGTCGCCCTCGGCCTTCGGCGCGTCGTCGGAGCCCTCGGCCCCGTCACCCTCGGCCCCCACGCCCACGGGCTTGCGCGCCGGGTCGGGCTTGACGATCGACAGCTTGATGTCCTCGTCGGACTTGTCGCTGTCGTCGCGCTCGACCATGACCGTCGCCCCCGCCTCGAGCTCCGAGCGGAGCACGAAGTCGGCGAGCGGGTCCTCGATGTACCGCTGGATCGCGCGGCGCAGCGGCCGGGCGCCCATCGCCGGGTCCCAGCCCTTGTCGACCAGGAAGTCCTTGGCGTCCTCGGACAGCTCGAGCTGGAGCTCGCGCTCGGCCATCGACTCCCGGATCCGGTGCAGCAGCAGGTCGACGATCTGCTTGATCTCGTCCTTCTGCAGCTTGTGGAAGACGATGACGTCGTCGATGCGGTTGAGGAACTCCGGGCGGAAGACCTTCTTCAGCTCGCCCATGATCCGGCCCTTCATGTCGTCGTACGACACGCCGGTCTCGTCCTCGGTCACCGCGAAGCCGAGCGGGGTGTTCCGCGCGATCTCGCTGGCCCCGATGTTCGAGGTCATGATCACGATCGCGTGGCGGAAGTCCACCGTGCGTCCCTGCGAGTCGGTCAGGCGACCGTCTTCCAGGATCTGGAGCAGGATGTTGAAGACTTCCCTTCGCTCAAGAACCGACTCACTTTGCTCAGTCAGGTGCCCTACTTGCGAAGTTTGCTGGCCGATTATGTGCAGTCTCAAAGGATCAGAATGGTGCGACCGGATTTTTTGCCTACTTTCGA
>SYBY01000312.1 GCA_005788585.1 Actinomycetota bacterium
GCTCGACGGTGGCCGGCAGCGGCACCCGGAGCCCGACCTCCATGTCTGTCGCGCGGAGTTCGGCGCGGCCGTCGGCGGTCACGACCTGCACCCCCGAGAGCGCCTGGACCGCACTCCGGGTGGAGGCCACCCGCGCGGCGGCTCCGACCTGCGCGAGCAGGTCAGCGCTGGAGGTCTGCAGCTTCACGATGCTCTCCTGGAATGAATAGAAAGAAGTAGTAGGGGGTGTGGAGATGTGGACATGCCCCGAAAGCGCCGCAACGTGCGGGGGGACGATGCACATCCCGCCTGTGCGCGCGAGTGCGCAAGTCTGCCAGCACCGGCGGTCACGACGGCGATGTGCACAGCCGCGCGGCCAGGGCGCGGACGGTGTCGTAGGCCTCGGGGTCGGCCGCGATGCGCTCCGTGGTGCGCTTGCACGCATGCATGACGGTGGTGTGGTTGCGTCCGCCGAAGGCCCGGCCGATGGACGGCAGGCTCTCGGAGGTGTGCTCGCGTGCCAGGTACATCGCGACCTGACGGGGCCACGCGATGCTCGCGGTCCGGCTGGTGGAGAGCAGGTCGTCGAGCGTGACGCCGAAGGCCTCGCACGTCACGCGCTGGATGTCGTCGACGGTGGGCGCCGGCCGGTTGGAGAGCAGGGCGCTCGGCGTCCCGGGGCTCGGGCGACGGGACTCGGGATAGAGACCGTCGAGGACCTCGTGGGCCAAGGCCGTGTCGATCGGGCGTCCCGTGAGGGAGTGGTAGGCGACGACGCGGATCAGCGCGCCCTCGAGCGCGCGGATGTTGTCGGTGATGCGGTCCGCGATGACGGTGAGCGCCGCTGGATCGGCGAGTTCGATGCCGTCGTGCTGGACGCGCTTGCGGAGGACCGCGAGGCGGATGCCGTGGTCGGGGCGCGCGATCTCGCAGACCAGGCCGGCTTCGAAGCGCTCGCGCAGGCGGTCCTCGAGCGACTCGAGATCGCGCGGGAGGGAGTCCGAGGTGAGGACGAGCTGCGCGCCGGCATCGTGGAGCGCGTTGAAGGTGTGGAAGAACTCCTACTCGGTGCGTGCCTTGCTCGCGAGGAACTGCACGTCGTCGACGAGGAGGATGTCCGCGCGCCGGAAGCGGCCCTTGAAGTCATCGACACGGCCTGTGCGCAACGCGGCGACGAAGTCCCCGGTGAAGCGCTCCGTCGTCGTGTACCGGACCGTCAGACCGGCGCCGAACGCGCGGGTGTAGTTGCCGATGGCGTGCAGGAGATGGGTCTTGCCGACACCCGGCGGGCCGTAGAGGAAGAGCGGGTTGTAGGCCTGGCCGGGGAGCTCGGAGACCGCGAGGGCGGCGGCGTGGGCGAGCTGGTTCGACGTGCCGATGACGAACTGGTCGAAGTTCAGCTTGGGGTTGAAGCGATCGTCGGCGTCGGCGAGTGGCGCGTCGTCGTCGTCCCGGGTGTGAGCGGTGTGGTGCCGGCCCGCCGGCGGATGCTGCGGGCGCGGGCGCGGAGCGCCCGAGGAGGCCGACGCGAGATCGACCGTCGCCTCGGGCCCGAGGACCGCGGCGGCGCAGGCCTGCAGGACGCGGTCGAAGCGGTCGGCAACCCACGAGCGCAGCGCGTCGGGGACCTCGAGGACGAGGACGGTGTCGCGGAGCTCGATGGGCTGCACGGGCGCGAGCCAGATGTCGAAGGCCTGATCCCCGACGGCGTCCCGGAGTTCTTCGCGAATGCGGCGCCAGGCGGCGTCGAGATGGGGGTCGTGAGCAGGCGTGGGTGACTCCGGAACGAGCAGGTGCAGCGGAACGATGGAGGGCCGCGAGGACCCGGGAGGGCGTCGAACTTAGCACGCGGTCAGAGGGCGCGGGACGGGTCTGCGAGACGGTCCCGCACACAGCGGAAAAAGGGTGTGCACAAGTCCGTGCGAGCCTGTGGACGGCCGAGTGGACTACCCTGTGGAAACTCATGAAGCGCACCTATCAGCCCAAGAAGCGCAAGCGCGCTCGCACGCACGGATTCCGCCAGCGGATGCAGACGAAGGCCGGACGCGTCGTCTTGAAGCGCCGCCGGGCCAAGGGCCGCAAGCGTCTGACCGTCTGAGGTCGGCTGCGGTGGACCAGCTGCCGCACAAGATCGCCGCACCCCGTCGCGCCAAGCGCGGACGCCTGTCGCGCAGCGCCGAGTTCGAGCGCGTGTACCGCCAGGGTCGTTCGCACGGCGGGCGGTATCTCGTGCTGCACGTGTTCCCACGCGACGCCCGCGAGCCCGCTGACAGCGCGCGGCTCGGCCTGTCCGTCTCCCGGAAGGTCGGCGGCGCCGTGGAGCGCAACCGCGTGAAGCGCCTGCTCCGGGAGGCGTTCGCCGGCCTGGCCGAGCGGGTGCCCGCAGATCACGATGTCGTCATCGTGGCCCGGCCCGGTGCGCTGGAGCTGTGCGATCGCGACGGCCTGGAAGGCGTCCGGGCAGCGATCAGCGAGTTGCTGGACAAGGCCGGGCTGCCCGCGGCGGACGCGTGAGCCCGGCGCGCCGCGTCGTGGTTGCACCCATCCGGCTGTATCAGCGGGTGATCTCGCCGGCCCTGCCCCGGCGCTGCAAGTACGAGCCGACGTGCTCGCACTACGCCGCGCAGGCGATCGAGCGGTACGGCATACTCCGCGGGCTCGTGCTGGCGACGTGGCGTGTGCTGCGCTGCAACCCGTTCAGCCACGGCGGCTATGACCCCGTCGAGGCCCAGCGCGTCTTCTCCCATCCCCGTCGCGCCGCGCGCAGCTAGACCGTGATCCTCGCCAACATCTTCCAGCCGCTTATCGACATCTTCGAGCCGGTGCTCGTGTTCATGCACAGCATCGTCGGCTCGTGGGGGTGGGCGATCGTCCTCATGACCGTCGCGATCCGGGCGCTGCTGCTGCCGCTCGCGATCAAGCAGTACCGCTCCATGCGCGCGCTGAGTGAGCTCGCGCCGGAGATCAAGAAGCTGCAGGAGAAGTACAAGGACGACAAGCAGCGCCAGCAGCAGGAGATGATGAAGTTCTACCAGGAGAACAAGGTGAATCCGTTCGCCTCGTGTCTCCC
>SYBY01000037.1 GCA_005788585.1 Actinomycetota bacterium
CGGCCAGGCGAACTACGCGTCGGGCAAGGCGGGCGTCGTCGGCCTGACCAAGACGGTCGCCAAGGAGTGGGGCCAGTTCAAGGTCAACGTCAACGCGGTCGCCTTCGGCTTCATCGAGACGCGCCTCACGGCCGCCAAGGACGAGTCGAACACCGCGGAGATCGGCGGCGAGAAGGTCCAGCTCGGCATCCCCGAGCAGCTCCGCCAGATGAGCACCATGCTCATCCCGATGGGCCGCGCGGGCACCCCCGAGGAGGCCGCCGGCGGCATCTTCGTGCTCTGCACGCCGTGGACGAACTACGTCACCGGCCAGACGCTGAACATCACGGGCGGGCTGTTCTCGGGGATGGTCTCCTAGCAGCGCTGCTCGTCGGCGATACTGCGGGTCGATGACACGTGTGGACATCGACCCGCAGGCCGTCGGCTCCGGCGCCTTCTACCGGTTCATGACGTCGGTCATCGTGCCGCGCCCCATCGCGTGGGTGGCGACGCGGTCGCCCGACGGCGTGGACAACCTCGCGCCGCACTCGTTCTTCACCGTGTCCTCGGTCGACCCACCGGTCGTGCAGTTCACGTCGGTGGGACGCAAGGACTCCTTGCGCAACGTCGAGGCGACGCGCGAGTTCGTCGTCTGCTTCACGCCGGCTTCGCTCTTCGCGCAGATCAACGCGACGGGCACCGACTTCCCGGCCGGTGAGAGCGAGTTCGCCGCCGTCGGCCTGGAGCCCGAGCCCAGCGCGACGGTCGCGCCGCCGCGCGTGGCCGCCTCTCCGGTCGCACTGGAGTGCGTGCTCCACACGCTCGTCTCGTTCGGGAGCTCGACGGTCGTGATGGGTCGGGTCCAGCACGCCGTCGTCGACGAGGACGTGCTGCGCGACGGCCGCCCGGCGATCGACCTGCTCGACCCGATCGCGCGCCTTGGTGCGACCGAGTGGGGCCGTGTGGCCGACGTGCGCGAGATCACCCGGATCCCGCACCGCGACTGGCCCGGCCACTACACACCCTCCGACGCGCGGCACGCATGACGGGTGCGACGGCACGAGGGCCGGAGGGCCAGACGATCAGGGTCGTCGGGGAAGGAGACCTCCCCGACCTCCTGCCCCTCATGCGGGGCTACTGCGCGTTCTACGAGACCGCGCCGTCCGACGAAGCGCTCGAGCGCCTCATGCGCGCGTGTCTCGCCGACCCCGTCGCCACCGGCGTCCAGCTCATCGCGCGGGACGACGGCGGCGCGGCGGTCGGGTTCGCCACCGTCTACTGGCTGTGGTCGAGCACCGAGGCCCGGCCGATCGCGCTGATGAACGACCTGTTCGTCTCCGACGCCGCCCGCGGCTCGGGCCTGGGCCGCGCGCTCATCGACGCGTGCGCCGCGCTCGCCGCCGAGCGCGGGGTCACGGTGCTCGAGTGGCAGACCGCGCCGGACAACCACCGCGCGCAGCGTGTCTACAACACCACCCCGGCGGAGCGGTCGTCGTGGCTGACCTACACGTGGGAGCTCGGCGCCGCTGCGCCGAGCTCGACGACGCAGCCCGACCAGTAGGCGGCGGCGGGCGAGGCGAGGAACGCGAGCAGGGTCGCGATCTCGTCGTCGGCGGTCTGGTCGCCCGGAAGCACGGTCGTCGTGCGGATCCCGTAGCGCGCCCACTCGATCGACAGCGTGCGCGCGAGGTTCTCCAGCGCGGCGCGCAGCGCTCCGGCGTGGGGTTCGGGATGGGGTCGCGGGGCGACGAGCAGCACCGCGCCGCCGCGGTCACGGTCGATCCAGTGCGTCACGGCGACCGCGCGGATCGTGAGCCACAGCGATTCGACGGCCGACTCCAGGGGCGCCTGGTGGCTCGCACCGCCCACGACGACGTCGACGGCCGCCAGCTCGCCTGCCCAGCGCAGGAACGCGCCGTCATCGTCCCCGGCCGCGAGCGGCGGGGGCGTCACGACCTCCGCCCCGAGCGCCCCGAGTTCCATCGCCCACGGAGCCGGCGCGGCGACCGCGCGGCCTGACAGCAGACCCGGACGCAGAACGGAGGCGGGCGTGACGCTCACGCGCGGACCGTATCCCACCGCCAGGACCGGCACCGCCGTAACATCCGCTCACCGCGCGTGTTGTCCTCAGCGATGTCCCGTACTCGTCTCCTCGCCACCGCGGCCGCGCTCCTCCCCGTCCTGACGTTCACGGCCGCCGATGCCCACGCCCGCGCGATCCTCGTCGCGTCCGGTGACGGCGCTGCCACGATCACCGACACCGCCACGAACCGCACGCTCGGCCGCATCGCCGTCGGCGGGCGCACGATCGACGCCGCGATCGCGCCCGACGGCTCGCGCGGCTACGTCGCCACCGGCAGCCGCGTCGTCGTCCTCGACGTCCCCGCCCGCCGGGCGATCGCCACGTACACCGCCGGCGGCGCGGTCCGGAGCATGGCGCTCGCCAGTGACGGCACCCGGCTGCTCGTCGCCCGGCGCGGTGCGATCGAGGTCGTCGAGCCGCTCGCCCTGACGCGGATCGCCACGATCTCCCTCGGCGGCGCCACCCCGTCGGCGGTCGCGATCGCCCCGGGCGGCCAGCGTGCGGCCGTGGCGTTGCGCGGCCGGCTCGGGCTCGTCGACCTCACCGGCAACCGTCTCGCGCGGCGCGCGAAGAGCGGCACGCTCGGCGACGTCGCGTTCTCGCCCACCGGCGCGCTCTGGGCCACCTCGCCGAAGGGCGAGCTGCACGGCTACGACCGCGTGACCGGGCGCCGCACCGCGCGCATCAAGCTGAAGGCCGGCGTCGGCGCGGGGCTGGCCATCTCCCCGGACGGCCGCCGCGCGCTCGTCGGCGCAACGGCCGGCAGCCAGGCGACCGCCGTCGTCGACCTCATCCGCGGCAGGCTCGTCACGCGGACGAAGACCGGCCGCGGCCCCGGCTACCCCGCCTTCTCCCCGGACGCGCTGCGGGCCTACGTCGCCGACCGCGGTGCGGGCACGATCTCCATCCTGGCGACCCGCTCATGGCGGCGTCTCGGCACCCAGGCGCTGGCGCGCACCGCGCGGCCCGTCGCGCTCCAGGTCCAGCCGGGCCTCGCGCTGAAGCGCGGGACCGAGGGCGACGACCAGCTCATCGGCTCGCGCCTGGCCGACCGCCTGGAAGGCCTGGGCGGCAACGACCTGCTCCGCGGCTTCCGCGGGAACGACCAGCTCGACGGCGGGCCGGGCAACGACACGCTCGAGGGTGGCGCGGGCAACGACCTCGCCGCGGGCGGGGACGGCGAGGACCGCATCTCCACCCAGGCGGGCAACGACACGATCTCCGGCGGGCCGGCGAACGACGTCGCCTTCGGCGGAACCGGCAACGACGAGCTCAACGGCGACGACGGCAACGACTATCTCGACGGCGGCGACGGCGACGACGAGGTCCTCGGCGGCCCCGGCGACGACAAGATCAACGAGAGCGGCCTGGGCAACGATCCGCTGCTCGACGGCGGCCCGGGCAACGACTTCATCAACGGGAACCGCGGCACGGACAAGATCCTCGGGGGCGAGGGCAACGACACGCTCCTCGGCGGCCCCGGCGGCGAGGTCATCGACGCGGGCGTGGGAGACGACACCGTCGACGGCGGCACCGCGGGCGACACGATCCTCGGCCGCGAGGGCAACGACGCGCTGCGCGGCGACGCCGGCAAGGACAGCATCATCGGCGCGAACGGCAACGACACCATCGACGGCGGCTCCGGCGACGACGACCTGTCCGGTGGCAACGGTGGTGACGAGATCGTGGCCGGGCCCGGCGCCGACGACGTCAACGGCGGCGGCGGGGTCGACTCGATCCGCGTCGCGGACGGCGATCGCGACGTCGTGGACTGCGGCACGGGCCGCGACACCGTCTACGTCGAGGCCGAAGCGCCCACGCGCGACAGCCTGCGCCGCTGCGAGGTCGTCGTGCAGATCCCGGCCGAGCCGTCCACCGACGCGCCCCCGTCCTCGAACAACATCATCGGCACCGCCGTCGCCGACGTCCTGAACGGCACCCCCGGCAAGGACACCATCCTGGGCGGCGACGGCCCCGACCAGCTGTTCGGCAACGAGGGCGACGACTACGTCGACGGCGAGAACGGCGACGACACCGTCCGCGGCGGCCCGGGCAACGACGAGCTCTACGGGCGCTTCGGCAACGACCTCGTGCTCGGCAACGAGGGCGACGACAAGCTCAACGGCGACCGGGGCAACGACACGCTGAACGGCGGCCCGGGCAACGACACGATCTTCGGCGGCTTCGACGACGACGTGATCGCCGGCGAGGACGGCGACGACCGCATCCAGGTCGTCGGCCTCGGCGTCGACCGCGTCGACTGCGGCGAGGGCAACGACACGGTGTACGCCGGCCCTGAGGACATCGTCGCCGCGAACTGCGAGAACGTCAGGATCTGATCAAGCCAGGACAGGCATGATGCGGACGCCCGCCGGGTGCCGCTCTGCCCCGTCGAGGCGGCGCATCGCGTCGCCCAGGCTGTCCCGGTTGGGGTAGCCGATGGCGATGGTGTCGAGGCCGGGGAGCTCGGGGGCGCCGGGCGGCGCGTCTTTCGAGCGCCACGTGTTCATCCCGACGTGGTGGTGGTAGCCGCCCGCGCTGACGAATGCCGCCTCACTGCCGAAGTGCTGCATCAGGTCGAAGCCCAGGACGTCGACCCAGAACCGCAGCGCCGCGGAGAGCTCCGCGACCTGGAGGTGCACGTGGCCGACGTCGATGTCCTCCGCGCCGCTGCCGTCCGCCGCGTCGAGGATGCCGTTGAGGTCGAGCGGCCGCGTGACCATGCCCACCCGCTCGCCGGGCCCGCCGGGCGGCCAGCTCTCGCGCGGGCGGTCGTGGTAGAGCTCGACCCCGTTGCCGTCGGGGTCGTCGAGGTACAGCGCCTCGGAGACCCCGTGGTCGGAGGCGCCGCTCAGCGGATACCGCGCGTGGACGAGCCGCGCGAACACCTCACCGAGCCCGCCGAGCGTGGGCCAGCGCAGCGCGGTGTGGAACAGCCCCGTCGCCTCCTGCGGCGCCCGGCCGGCCACCGCGCTGGGCCGCAGCACCACGAGCTGGTGGTCGCCGCCGGGAGCGGCCAGCGTCGCGCCATCGGTGCCTTCGCGCAGCAGTTCGAGGCCGAGAAGCTCCCCGTAGAACGCCACCGAGCGCGAGACATCCGAGACGCGCAGGACCACATGATCGATGTGCACCCGCGGGTCGATTCCCTCCATTGGAGTGCACCGTACCCGGCCCGACGCAGCACTGTGGCCGGTACCCCGCCCGCGCGGCTACTTCTCGTCGCGCAGGCGGGCGATGATCCCCGCCCGTCCGTGCTCCTGGAGATCGCCGTAGAGCGTCTTGATCTCGGCGAAGATCTCCTCCGCGGCCGCCTGGGACTGCTCGCGGGTCGGGTCCAGCACCCGGGGGAAGCGCAGCGGCTCGCCGTAGAGCACCGTCACCTGGGGGAACTGCCCGCGCTTCCAGTTGCGGACCTTCGCCGAGCCGAAGATCGCGGTCGGGACCACGGGCGCGCCGGACTCGAGCGCCAGGCGGCCGATCCCGGGCTTCGGCTTCTCCGCCAGGTCACCGGTGCGCGAGCGGCCGCCCTCGCAGTACATGCACAGCGTCGACTCACGCTCGAGCACGGTGTGCGCGGTGATGAACGCGTCGTCGTCTCGCGCGCCGCGGCGGACCGGGAACACGCCGCCATGGGAGTAGACGAACTGCAGGGGCCGCGCGAAGAGCTGGGACTTCGCCATGAACTGCACCTTGCGCCGGACGCCCGCGCCCGCGAAGAAGTGGTCCATGAACGAGAAGTGGTTCGGCGCGATGATCACCGGACCGCTCTGCGGGACGAGCTCCGAGCGCAGCACCTTCAGCCGGAAGAACGTGTAGCTGTAGAGCGTGACGGCGACGCGGACGATCTCGTACATCGCGTCCGGAGACTTCGTGCGCGTCCTGGTGTGGAATCGGTCGAAGTACTCCTTGGGACGCGGGTCGAGGTAGACCTGCTCCTTCATCTTCACCAGCTTCTCGGCCGGCCCTGGCGCCTGCGGTGCGGACATCGCGCCGGATCATGGCAGGCCGTTCAGCCGCGCGCGCGGTCGACCGCCCGGTGCCATCCGGCGAGGAGCTCCTCGCGGGCATCGTCGCCCATGCGCGGCTCGTACCGCGCCTCCTCGCGCCACCCGCGCGTGACGTCGGATTGCGTCCACAGCCCGCAGCCGACACCGGCCAGGCGCGCTGCCCCGAGGGCGGTGGTCTCGTGGATGTGCGGCACGACGACCGGGACGCCGAGCACGTCGGCCTGGAACTGCATGAGCCACCGGTTGACCGTCGCGCCGCCGTCGACGCGCAGCTCCGCCAGCCGCGGCGCACCCGACGTCTCCATCGCCCGCACCGCGTCGACGGCCTGGTAGGCGATCGCCTCGAGCGTCGCGCGGGCCAGGTGGGCCCGGCTGGCGCCGCGCGTGAGGCCCACGATGGTCCCGCGCGCGTACGGATCCCAGTGCGGCGACCCCAGCCCGGTGAGCGCGGGGACGAAGTACACGCCGTCGTTGCCGTCGAGCGAGGCGGCAAGCGGCTCGGTCTCGGCCGCGACCTCGATGAGGCCGAGCCCGTCACGCAGCCACTGGACCGCGGCGCCCGTCACGAAGATCGACGCCTCCAGCGCGTACTGCGTGCGCTGGCCGATGCGCCACGCCACGGTCGACAACAGCCCCTCGGCGACCGGCGGCGGGGTGTCGCCGGTGTTCATCAGGACGAACGAGCCCGTGCCGTACGTGTTCTTGCCCAGGCCGGGGTCCAGGCACGCCTGTCCGTACAGCGCGGCCTGCTGGTCCCCGGCCACACCGCTGATGGGCACCCCGCCGAACCCCGGCAGCACGTCGTCGCGCACCCGGCCGAGCTCGCCGATCGACGGCACGATCGCCGGCAGCGCCGCGCGCGGGATGTCCCCCAGCAGCGCCAGGAGCTCGTCGTCCCAGTCGCCGCTCCGCAGGTCCGCGAGCAGGGTGCGCGACGCGTTGCTCGCGTCGGTCACGTGCTCGCCAGTCAGGGTCCAGATCAGCCAGCTGTCGACCGTGCCGAACTTCGCCCGGCCCGCGGCGGCGCGCTCGCGCAGCCCGTCGACGTGCTCGAGCAGCCACGCGATCTTCGTCCCTGAGAAGTACGGGTCGAGCACCAGCCCGGTGCGCTCGCGCACGAGCGGCTCGTGGCCGGCCTCCCGCAGCTCGTCACAGCGCGCGGCGGTCCGGCGGTCCTGCCAGACCAGCGCGCGGTACAGCGGCACGCCGGTGTCCGGGTCCCAGACGCAGACCGTCTCGCGCTGGTTGGTGATCCCGATCGCCTGCAGGCCGCCCTCCGGCACGCCGGCATCGTCGAGCGCCTCGAGCGCGACGTCGCGCGTGACCTCCCAGAGCTCGCGGGCGTCGTGCTCCACCCAGCCGGGCTGAGGGAAGTGCTGGCGGAACTCGCGGTAGGCCCGCCCGGCGAGCTCGCCGTCGCCGTCGAAGACGAGGCAGGTCGAGCCGGTCGTGCCCTGATCGATGGCCAGGATCATCGCCGCGGCAGCCTACGGGGCGCAGCGGGCGGGTCGCACCGCTTGAGGGCTCGGGAGGAGACCGGAGCCGGCCCCGAGGCGAGTCTGTCCCGTACTCGCCCCGAGGTCCCCTCGGCTCCGGCCTACCTCACCGAATAGGTGGTGTCACACGCGGGAGACTGCGCGCCGGCCCGAAGGCCTCCACCCGTTGCCACCGCAGCACTGGGTCAGGGCACTGCGGTGGGCACGTTCCAGTCCCAGGCACCGGGTGGGATCGTCGCAGGAGGAGACGGTGTGTCCCCGGTGCTTGGTCTCGCTGGATCGCATGGCACAAAGGTACGGCGGGCGTGCCAGATCACCCATAGACAGACGGTCGGAGATTGCCGACCGGGACCCGTACAGGCGGTCGGTCCAGGATGCGGTTCGGCGCGAAATGCCTGCTCAGCCGGGGGGTCCCGTCCCCACCTCCGCCTAAGCTGCCGCGAACTCGGGACCATCGTGTGAGGAGACAGGCGTGCCGGAGATCGAAGCCCACATCACGGGCACGGTGTGGAAGATCGAGTGCCAGGTCGGTGGCACCGTCAGCGAGGGCGACACGGTCGTGATCCTCGA
>SYBY01000313.1 GCA_005788585.1 Actinomycetota bacterium
CCAGCGCGCGTCGATGTTCATCGTCCCCGCCGACACGCCCGGCGTGAACATCCTGCGCGACGTCGCGACGATGGAGCACCCGCAGGAGGAGTTCGGCAAGCTCGGCGGGCACGCGGAGATCCTGTACGAGGACGTGCGGGTTCCCGCCGACGCGCTGCTCGGGGCCGAGGGCGCCGGCTTCCTGATCGCGCAGCACCGGCTCGGGCCGGGACGCATCCACCACTGCATGCGCTGGCTCGGGGTGTCCAGCCGCGCGTTCGACATGCTCTGCGAGCGTGCCACGTACCGCTACGCGTTCGGCAGCGTGCTGGCCGAGAAGCAGACCGTCCAGAACTGGATCGCCGACAGCGCCGCGCAGATGCAGGCCGCACGGCTCATGACGCTGCACGCCGCGTGGCGGATGGACACCGAGGGCGCCGCGGCAGCGCGCACGGACATCTCGATGATCAAGTTCTTCGGCGCGCAGGTGCTGCACGACGTCATCGACCGCGCGGTGCAGCTGCATGGCTCGCTCGGCTACTCGACCGACCTGCCGCTCGAGGCGATGTACCGCTTCGCGCGCGCCGCGCGGATCTACGACGGGCCCGACGAGGTGCACCGTCAGTCGGTCGCCCGGCAGGTGCTGCGGGGCTACGCGCCGCCGGCCGACGAGGTGCCGACCGAGCACGTGCCCACCCGCCGGGCCGCCGCGCGGGAGAAGTTCGCCGAGATCCTCGAGACCGTCACCGCGAACGACTGATGGACGCCGAGAGCGTCAGCGCCGTCGCCGCGACGACGGCCGGCATCGTGATGGGCGTCGCCCCGCTGCTCCAGGCCGAGCGGGTGCACCGCCGCCGCCATTCCGACGACGTGAGCGCTGCGTGGCTCGTGGTGCTCATCCTCGGTGGCGGCGCGTGGCTGGCCCGCGGGCTGGTCATCGATGATGCCCCGATCATCATCGGGAACGTCGTGGTGGTGGCATCGTCGATCGTCACGCTCGCGGTGGTGCTGCGGTACCGGGGCCATGACGCCCCGGTACCCGTGCAGGACTGACTACACCGGCGTGCGGTAGACGAACGACACGCCCTTCTTCGCGCCCGCGTGGTCGCACTCGACCAGGGTCTGGTCGAAGCTGTGCGGTCGCGCGACGCAGGTGAAGCCCTCGACCTTCGCGGGCGGGGCGCCCGCTGCTGCGGCCTGCTGCCAGGTCGCGGCGACGCGCTGCGCGGTCGGGCAGGGCACCTTCACCGCCACGATCGACGCCACGCCGCCGGGCGTGAGTGACAGGTCGCCGCACGCGGTCCGCTCGTAGCGGTCCAGTGCGCCCACGGTCGTCGGGAGGGGCTGCCAGTCGGGCGACTCCTCGATGATCGGCGTGGTCAGGAGCGCGCGCTGATCGGTGCCGTCGGCGCGCATGACCCAGATGTCACCGGGCGACGTGCGGGTGTCGGCGCGGGTGAACGCCATGAAACGCCCGTCGGGAGACCAGGCCGGCCCCTCATCGTGGACGTCGTTGTCGGTCAGCCGGGTCACCGAGCGTGAAGCGAGGTCCATGACGTAGATCTCGTGGTCGGTCCCGTCGCGCGTCGACTCGAACGCGAGGCGGGTGCCGTCCGGCGACCAGGCCGGCGCCGAGTCCACGGCGTCGTCATCGGTCAGCTGCACGACGTTCGTGCCGTCGGCGTCCGCGACGAAGATCTCCTCGTCACCGGTCAGGTCGAGCCCGTCGTCGTCTCCGCGGAACGCGATCCTCGTCCCGTCCGGGGAGAAGGTGGGGTAGCGCTCGTCTCCGGGGCGTGCGAGCACGAGTGAGATCTCCTTGTACGTCGGAGACGCGGGGTCCACGTCGACGCGCAGGATGTCGCCCTGGCGGACCGTTGGGTGCAGCCGGCTGGAGCGGATGAGCAGGGCGCGGCCGTCGGGGCTCCATGCGGGCTGGGTGTTGAACGGGTTCGTGCCGCCCGGGTCGTTCGTGATCTGGGTGGTGGCGCCACTGCCGTCGAGGGCCTCCAGGATCCAGGTCTCCTCGAGTCGCTTGTAGGCGAGCCGCAGGCCATCGGGCGCCCAGCTCGACTGCTCCTCGTTGTTGGGGTGGCTGGTCAGGCGGCTGGTCGTGCCGTCCAGCGCCATGGCGAACAGGTTGCGGTTGGCGCCGACGCCGCCGGCGGCTTCGACGCGTTGCGTGTACGAGATGCGGCCGTTGGCACCGGGCCACGCGGCGTGGGATGCCGCCGGTAGGCCCGCGAGCAGGGCGGCGGCGATGGTCAGAGACGTACAGCGGCGCTTCATCGTGCTGCTCCTTTCGGGACCAGGTCATGCTCGGCGGGTCCCGGCGGCGGCGCATCCGCAGAGTCGTGCTGACTGGTGTGGCGAAGTACGGGCAAGTTTCCGGAGTCGTTCGACAGCGGTGGTTGCACGTGCAACAATGCGCCGGGTGTCGGCCACTCCCGACGTCCACACGCCCCCTGCCACGACACTCCCCGAGGGCTTCGAGCTGCGCAAGCTCGCACGGCGCGCCATCCAGGTCGCCCTGCTCATCGGGGTCCTTGTGCTCATCGTCCTGCTCGCACCCGGGCTCGGCGAGGTTCGCGGGTACCTGCGCGCCGCCGACCCGTGGTGGGTCGCGGTGGCCATCGCGTTCGAGCTGCTGTCGTGCATCTCGTACGTCCTGATGTTCCGCCCGGTGTTCTGCAAGCGGATGTCGTGGGCCATGAGTTCGAAGATCGGCTGGTCCGAGCTCGGCGTCGGCGCGATCGTGCCCGCCAGCGGCGCGGCCGGTCTGGCGCTCGGGGCATGGGCGCTGACCCAGGCGGGGATGTCGCTGCAGTACGTCGCCCGCCGCTCGGTCGCGTTCTTCACGATCAAGAGCTCGGTGAACTTCGTGGCGGTCGCGGTGCTCGGCACCCTCATGGCGATCGGGCTCATCGGGCCGCCGATGACGCTGTGGCTCACCGCACTGCCGGCTGCGATGTCCGTCGCGACGATCGCCCTGGTCCTCGCGCTGCCCAAGCTGGGCGACGGCGGCCCGGTCCCCGAGGACGCGTCCCGGCTGCGCCGCTGGTCGGGCCACGTGCGCGGCAGCGTCATCCACGGCGTCCGTGAGGCGTCGGAGATCGTCCGGCAGCGCAACGCGCTCGTGATCGTCGGCGCGCTCGGCTACTGGGCGTGGGACAACGCGGTGTTGTGGGCGACGTTCCAGGCCTTCGGCGCCGACGTCGACATCACGATCATCCTCATGGGCTACCTGATCGGGCAGCTCGGTGGGCTGCTGCCGATCCCCGGCGGCGTGGGCGGCATCGACGGCGGGTTGATCGGCACGCTCATCGTGTTCGGCGCCCCGGCCGCGGTGACCGTCGCGGCGGTGCTGGTCTACCGGGTCATCCTGTTCTGGCTGCCGTTGGTCGGCGGTGCGATCGGGTTCGTCGGCCTGACACGGGCGCTCAAGCGGGGCGACGTGGTGTGCGCCCCGCCTGACATGGACGACCTGCCGGTCGTCTACCTCCCGATGCGGCCCTGACCCTCAGTCGTAGGCCTTGTAGCGGCCGTGCAGCATGAGGTCGTTGCCGTCGGGGTCGGTGAAGAGCGCCATGTGGCAGACGCCGGTGTCGATGATGTCGCCGAAGAACACGACGCCCTTGGACTCGAGTTCGGCGCGGGCGGCGGCGACGTCCTCGACGTGCAGCGCGAGGTGGGCGTTCTTCTGGGGGGCGAACGGCATGCCCTGCTTCTCGGGCTCCCAGATGCCGAGGCAGGTCTCGCCGACCCAGAACTCGTAGTCGCTGTGCTCGTCGGCCTTCAGGCCGAGGGTCTCTCCGTAGAACGCGCGGGAGCGCTCGGAGTCCTGTGAGGGGATGCCGACGAAGTCGAGCTTGGTGATGGTGGGCATGACGCAAACCTCCCAGACGTTGCGGCCAGGAGATGGCCGCAACGTCGCACCCGTGTGAGCACCGCTGCGATCGGGTAGCGCTGAGGGAAGCGACCACGAAGGAGCCAGCCACATGCTGACCGTCGCACCATCGGCCGCAGAGGCCATCACCACGCTCGTGACCTCGAACGGCCTGCCGCAGGATGCGGGCATTCGCCTCTCACCCGCCGGGTCGGAGAACGCGAACGACGGAGGCCTGCAGATCGAGATCACGCACGGCCCGGGTCCGGCCGACCAGGTCATCGAACAGGACGGCGCCCACGTGTTCCTCGACCCCGAGGTCGCCGACGCGCTGGACGACCGCACGCTCGAGGCCAGCGCGCAGGACAACCGGGTCGCGTTCGCGATCGGCTAGGGCGCCGGGGCGCGGAACAGCTCCTGCGCGATCTTGCGCAGCTGGATCTCGTCCGAGCCCTCGGTGATCCGGTAGCGGCGGTGGTGGCGGTACAGGTGCTCGAACGGCATGTGCCGCGTGTACCCCATCCCGCCGCACGTCTGCATCGCGCGGTCGGCTGCGTCGCACGCCAGGCGGTTCGCGCGGTAGTTGCACATCGCCACCTGGTGCGTCACGGCCAGGTGGTCGTTCGCGTCGAGCGCCGCAGCGGTCGACCGCACCAGCCCGCGCACCAGTTCGCACTCGGTCCACAGCTCGGCGAGGGGGAACTGGATGCCCTGGTTCTTCCACAACGGCCGGCCCCACGTCACCCGCTCGCGGGCGTACGCAACGGCTTCGTCGATGCAGTACGCCGCCGCGCCCACCGAGGACGCCGCCTGCCGGATCCGGTTCTCGTGCACGAAGCGCTGCGCGAGGGCCAGGCCCAGGCCCTCTTCTCCCACGATGGCGCTGTCGGGCACGCGCACGTCGGTGAGGATCACCTCGGCGTGGTCGGAGGGCATGTTCAGCGTCCACCAGTGGAAGGGGACGTCGACCCCGGGCGTGTCGGTGGGCACGAGGAACGCCGTGATCCCGCGCGGGTGCCCGTGCTCGCCTGACGTGCGCGCGAAGACGACGTCGTGCGTGGCGACGTGCATCCCCGTGTTGAAGCGCTTGGCGCCGTTGATGACCCAGTCGCCGCCGTCGCGCCGCGCGGTGGTCTCCAGGAACGTCGCGTCGCTGCCGTGGTTGGGCTCGGTGAGGCCGAACGCGATGATCGCCTGGCCGCGGATCGAGGGCTCGATCATGGCCTTCTGCTCGTCGGTGCCGAACTCGTCGAGCAGCAGGACGAACGGGAAGTTCCCGATGATCGACGCCTCGGACTGCGGGTCGTTGTGCAGGCCGATCGGCATGCGGTTGAGGTGCTCGCGCACGATCGCCATGTCGAGGTTGCTTGCACCACGGCCGCCGAGCTCCTCGGGCAGGGCGTAGCGCAGCAGCCCGGCCTCGTCGGAGCGGCGCATCGCCTCGCGCAACAGGGCCTCCCACTCCTCGGACGGCACGCCGTCCCGGGCGAGGTCGGTGCGCGCCATCTCGCGGCGGTGATCGAAGAAGCGGGTGTTGTCGCCCTCTGTCTCCAGCGGCCGGATCTCGCGTTCGATGAACGCGTCGATCTCGGCCAGGTCGTCCTCGATCATGCGGGCTCCTCGGCGGGGTGGGCGATGGGCGTCAGGTGGCGCGGATTCGCGGCGGCGAGCTTGCAGCGCACGAGGGCGCGCATCGCTGCGAGCGCGGCCGGTTCGTCCGCGTCGTAGTCGCCGGCGCGTGCGCGGGCGGCCACGCCCGTCTCGTCGTCGGCTCCCAGCGCCGCGAGCGCCTCGGTGCGGATGCGCGCGTCGGCGAGCGCGTGCTCGATCTCGCGCGCGACGATGCCGAGGGCGCGCAGCGCGACCCGGGCCTGGAACGCGGCACGGCCCTCGAGCTGCGGCAGGACGTCGTCGCCGAGGGCGCTGCGCGCAGCGTGGAGCAGCTCGACGGCGGTCGGCCGGTCGTGGGGGGACGGCGCGGGGTCTGCGTCGGGTCCTGGTGCGGCGTCCGGGGCGCCGAGCAGGTCCAGGAGGTCCCATTCGACCTCGGCGGTGCGCCGGCCGATGACGGCGTGCTCGAGCGAGTCGCGTTGTCCGAACGCCTGCTGCACGGTGATGATCCCCCAGCGCAGCGTCGCCAGCAGCTCCCACCACGCGAGCGTCTCCGCGGAGATGTCGCGACCGCTCGCGCGGGCGTACGCGTCGAGCAGCGCCGCGCGTGAGCCCAGCCCGGCGGCGGGCCGGTCCGGGCGGTCGAAGCGCCACGCGCGCACGCACAGCCAGCCGAGGTCGGACACCGGGTCGCCGAGGTGCGCGAGCTCCCAGTCGAGGACTCCGGTGAGCGCACCGTCCTCGACGAGCAGGTTGCCCAACCGGAAGTCGCCGTGCACGACGGTGGTCTCCCCGGCAGGCGGGCGGGTGGCCTCCAACCGCCGGAACGCGAGATCGAAGACAGGGTGCGGCTGGCCGAGCGCGTCGTGCAGATGGCGCAGCAGGACGAGCTGATCGGCGGGCTGCAGGCCGGAGTCGTCGAGGTCGATGCTGTGGATCGCGGCCAGCGCGCTCGCGAGGTCGTCCAGCAGCGCCTGCGGATCGGGCATGGCGAGGATCGCGCGCGGGTCCTCCGTGCCGGGCAGGAGCGACGTGACCATGTAGGTGCCGAGCACGGGGTCGTCGGCGCCGTCGGCGAGCACCTTCGGGACCGGCACGCCGGCCGCCGCGGCGGCGCGCAGGAGCTCGGCTTCATCGGTCTCGCCGGTGACCGCGGTGGCGCCGCGCTGCAGTTGCACGATGAAGCCGTCCCCGGTGTCCGCCGTCGCGCGCCACGTCTCGCGCGACGCGCCGCTGGACAGGCGCCGCGGCGTGCCGCTGATCCGGACCTCCGGGTAGACCTCTTCCAGGCGCCGGACGAGTTGGTCTGCGTCGAGCTGCGACACCCGCGGGACGCTAGCCGAGCTCCCGTACCGACAGGTGTGGTTCCCCCACACCGGGTGGGGCCGACTGCCTGCAGGTGCGCCGGTGGCGTGCGAGGATCCGGTCATGGCGGACTGGACGAAGGTCACACGCACCGACGCGGTCGACGGCATGGCCGCGTACCCCGGCTACGGCGAGGCGCGCTCCTACACCGACGCGCTCGGCGCCGAGCAGGTAGCGATCACGTTGCGGACCATGCCGGCGGGCACGGGCGGGCGTGGCAGCTACGGCCACCGCCACCAGCGCCAGGAGGAGCTGTACCTCGTCGTCGCGGGCACCCTCACGGCAAAGGTCGGGGACGACATCGTCGAGCTCGGCCCGGGCGACGCGCTGCGCGTCGCCGCGCACGCGTTCCGCTCCATCCACAACGACGGCGACACCGACGCGCAGGTCGTGATCTGCTCCGTGCGGGACGACGGCGAGGGCGATCCGGAGCTCCAGCCGGACTTCTGGCCCTCGTAGTTCTGGCCGGCCGACTCCGCGCGGCGTTGCACGTGGCGCCCGAGATGAGCGGTGGATGCGTCCGCCTCCCGGGCGCGCCCATTCCGGTCCAGGATGTGGAGCTCAGGCGCCGTACGGGTCCTTCGCCGTCCGGTCCTGCGAGAGCGACGGCCGCGTCCGCGTGGTCAGCAGTTCGATCGCGTCCGCGAGGTGGATCGGCGCGATGTTGTAGTCGCCGCGGTCGACCCGGAGCTTGTGCGCTTCGAGCAGCACGTCGCTGTGCGTGCACCCGGCAGGCGGCTCGAAGCGGTAGGACGCGAGCTCGATGAGCAGGCCCAGCGGGTCCTTGAAGTAGATGGAGTCCATGAACCCGCGGTCCTTCACCCCGCTGTGCTGGATGCCGCGCTCGTCGAGCCGCTCGACGGCCTGGCGGAACGACGCATTCGACAGCGAGAACGCGATGTGGTGCACGCATCCCGGGTCGGTCGGCGTGCGCTCGCCGTCGCCCGTCCGGGACTCGTCGGTGAAGATCGTGATGAGCCGCCCGTCGCCCGGATCGAAGTAGAGGTGGCTCTCGTCGGGGTTGTCGAGGTTCGGCTGCTCGAAGACGAAGGGCATCCCGAGGACGCCCTCCCAGAAGTCGATGGAGGTCTGGCGGCCGGCGCCCGTCAGCGTGATGTGGTGCACCGCCTGGCTCTGGAGCTTGCGCATGACGGAAGTCTCGCGCACCGGGCACACGTGCTCGGCACTTCGACATCTGGTCCACATCGTCGTGCGCGCGGTTGTACATCAGGTCGAAACGGCTGCCGCTGGCGTTGTCCACCCGGATAACGACGTACGACGCCCGCCGCGAGAGCCTGCCCTGTCCCCAAGTTTCGCCCGAGGTCAGGAGCGCACGGCATGAAGCTCGTCATCGGGATCGTCCGGCCTGAGAAGGTCAACGACGTCCTGCATTCGCTGTACCGCGCCAAGGTGCGCGGCCTGTCCATGACGCGCGTCCAGGGCCACGGCGGTGAGCTCGACCGCGTGGAGACCTATCGCGGCACGACCGTCCGCATGGGCCTCGCCGAGAAGGTGCGGTTCGAGATCGCGGTGTCCGACGAGTTCGTCGACCCGACGATCGACGCGCTCTGCGAGGGCGGCCGGACCGGCGCGGTCGGTGACGGGAAGATCTTCGTCGTGCCGCTGGAGCGGGTCGTCCGCATCCGCACGGGTGAGAGCGACGACAGCGCCGTCACGCCGGTGGGTGCGTCATGAGCCCCGAGATCAACGCGGGCGATACCGCCTGGATGCTCGTCGCCACGGCGCTGGTGCTGGTCATGACGCCGGCGCTCGGTCTGTTCTACGCCGGGCTGGTCCGCTCGAAGAACACCCTGAACACCTTCATGATGTGCGTCGCCGCGCTCGCGGTCTCGACGATCACGTGGGCCGCGATCGGCTACTCGCTGGCGTTCGGCGGCGACACCAACGGGATCATCGGCGGCTTCGACCACGTCTTCCTGCAGGGCGTCGACTTCCTCCCGCGCGAGGGGCTCACGATCCCACACCTGCTGTTCTTCGCCTTCCAGGCGACGTTCTGCATCCTCACCACGGCGCTCGTCTCCGGGGCGGTCGTCGAGCGGATGCGCTTCGGCCCGTTCCTGCTGTTCAGCGCGCTGTGGTCGGTGCTGGTCTACGCGGTGCTCGCGCACTGGGCGTTCGGCGGCGGCTGGCTCATGGAGCAGGGGACGCTGGACTTCGCGGGCGGCGTGCCGGTCGAGATGGCGTCGGGCTTCAGCGCGCTCGCCGCGGCACTGGTCGTCGGCGCGCGTCGCGACTACGGCCGGCAGGCGTTCCTGCCGCACAACGCCGTCTACGTCCTCCTGGGCGCGGGCCTGCTGTGGTTCGGCGGGTTCGGCTTCAACGGCGGCAGCGGGTTCTCCGTCGGCAACGCGAGCATCCTCGGCTTCGTCAACACGCTGCTGACCCCGGCGTGCGCACTGGCGACGTGGTTCGTCCTCGACGCGATCCGCTCGCGGCACGTCACGGCGGTCGGCGCGGCGACGGCGATCATCGTCGGCTGCGTGGCGATCACCCCGGCCGCCGGGTTCATCAGCCCGGGCTGGGCGATGGCGCTCGGTGTCGTCGCGACGCTGCCGTGCTACGCGGTGATCACATGGCGGCCGCGCACCCGCGTCGACGAGACGCTCGACGTCCTCGGCGCCCACGGCCTGGCGGGCCTCATCGGCATCGTCTTCATCGGCCTGGTGGCGAACGCGTCCTGGAACGGCGTGGCCGACGGCGCGCTGTACGGCGACTGGGGCCAGCTCGGCTCCCAGCTCGTCGCCGCGGGCGCGGCACCGGCCTACGCGTTCGTCATGACCTTCCTGCTCCTGAAGGGCATCGGGCTGATCATGCCGCTGCGTGCGACCCCCGAGCAGGAGGCCATGGGGCTCGACATCGTCGCCCACGGCGAGGAGGCGTATGCCACGGGTGAGGGCGCGATCCTCGTCGTGCACGACGGGCCGGTCGAGTTCGAAGAGGAGCCCGAGCAGGAGAAGGCGCTGGTGTAGACCAGCTGCGGCCGACTACGGAGCACGAGGGGGACGACGCCCCGATGTACACGTCTGTACATCGGGGCTAGGCTCGCGCCAACGAGGGGGAGCGCGTCATGTCGTCACAGCACGTAGGGCGGTCGAGGGTCGGCCGCGGCGTCCGGTTCGCCACCGGCGCCGCGGGGCTCGCCGCGCGGCAGACCGCCGCGCGCGCGATGACCGCCGGGCATGACGACGACGCCAGCCGGCGCGCCGCGACCAAGCAGCAGCTCAAGGCGGCCCAGGGCTTGGTCAAGGTGTTCTCCGGGATGCGTGGCGCGGCCATGAAGGTCGGCCAGACGCTCTCGGCGGTCGACATCGGCATGGTCCCGGAGGAGGTCCGGCCCGCCTTCCAGGAGATCCTCGGGCAGCTGCAGCAGGACGCCGAGCCGGTGTCGTTCCGCGCGATCTCCGACGTCATCGAGCAGGACCTCGGCCAGCGGCTCGCCACCTCGTTCGCCGAGATCGATCCCGCCCCGCTGGCGGCCGCGTCGATCGGGCAGGTTCACCGCGCGACGCTGCACGACGGGCGGGATGTCGTCGTGAAGGTGCAGTACCCGGGGATCGCGGAGGCGATCCACGCGGACATGCAGAACCTGCGTCTCGGACTGAAGCTGCTCGCCGTGATCTCCCCGGGGATCGACACTCGCGCCATCGCCGACGAGATCCGCGAGCGCATCGGCGACGAACTGGACTACGAGCTCGAGGCCGCCAGCCACCGCGAGATGGCGCGCATCTACCGCGACCACCCGTTCGCCGTCGTGCCCGAGGTCGTCACGGCGCTGGCGGGCGAGCGCGTCCTCGTCACCGAGTTCGTCGAGGGGCGGCGGTTCGCGGAGCTGGACCCCGACACCCCGCGGGCCCGACCGCGACCGCTGGGGCGAGATCCTCGTGCGGTTCTATCTCAACGGTCCGCTGCGCCACCGCCTACTCAACGGTGACCCGCACCCGGGCAACAGCCTCTTCCTGCCCGACGGGCGGATCGGATTCATCGACTTCGGCTTCAGCAAGCACCTCGGCGACGTCGACGTCCGTCAGATCATCGCGTCGACCAGGGCGACGTACCAGGGCGACGCGCAGGCGCTGCTGGCCGTCGCGAGCGAGCTGCACGCGCTGGCCCCCGACCCCGCGCTCGCCGAACCGTTCCTCGCGAGCTACGCGGAGATCTTCGGGTGGGCGCTCGTCGATGAGCCGCTCATGGCGGACGCCTCCCGGACCGCGGACATGATGCGGTCGTACACCGACCTGCGCAGCAGCGACGGCTTCGCGCGTCTCGAGCTGCCCGCCGAGCACTTCGTGATGTTCCGCGCGGTCTTCCTGCTGCTTGGCCTGGTCGGGCAGCTGCAGTCGACCAACCGCTGGCTCGACATCACCCGCGAGTGGCTGCTCGGAGATGGCCCGGCGACCGAGCTGGGCCGCGAGGAGGACGCGTTCTTCGCAGGGCGATACGCGTACCCCGCGGTGTGACAGGCTGGCGCACGTGGGCGACGTCACGATCCTCGGGCCGCATCCACTGCTCTCCATCAACGTCGAACGGCACCCCGACGGCGCCGACGAGATCCACCTGCACCCGGCCGGGCAGGGCGTGTGGGTCGCGCGCATGGCCGTGGCGCTGGGCGCGCATCCGGTGATGTGCGGGTACCTGGGCGGCGAGACCGGCGCGATCCTCGGCCCGCTCATCGACGCGCTGCCGTGCGCGCGCCGCATGGTCACCACGGCGACGGAGAGCGGGTCCTACGTCTATGACCGCCGCACCGGTGCGCGCGACCCGATCGCGCACGCCCTGAGCCCGCCGCCGGACCGCCACGAGATCGACGACCTCGTGGCGGCAACGGTCGCGTCGGCGCTGCAGACGCGGCTGCTCGTGCTGTGCAATCCGTACCCAGGTGACGCGCTGGGCCCGGAGGTCTATGAGCGGATCGCCGCCGACGCGCATGCCCACGGCGTCCGGGTGCTCGCCGACCTCTCGAGCCCGCGCCTGGACGGTGCGCTGCGCGGAGGGGTGGACCTCGTGAAGATCAACGACTGGGAACTCGCCGAGTTCGTGGCCGGCTCGGTCGGTGAGGACGGCGAGCTCGTCGCGGCGGTCGGCCGGATCCGGGAGCACGGGGTCGGCACGGTCGTCATCACGCGCGGAGAGCACCCGGCCGCGGTCTTCTCAGGTGACGAGCGCTGGGAGCTCGCCGCGCCGTCATTCGACCACGGCTTCCGCGAGGGCTGCGGCGACTCGATGATGGGTGCGACCGCCGCGGTCATGGCCGCGGGTGGCGACTGGCGTGAGGCGCTGACCGTGGGTGCCGCCGCGGGCGCCACGAACTTCCTGCGCCGCGGCCTGGGGACCGGTGACGCCGGCACGATCCGCGAGCTGGCGTCCTCGGTGAAGCTCGTCAGAACGGCGGGGTGACGTCCTCGCCCGCGAGGATGGCGCGCGGCCCCTCGTGGGCGATCCACTCCATGTGCGGCGCGAGCTTGGGGATCCGGGCCAGCGCTGCGAGGCCCTCCGACACGGTCGCGGTCCGCCCGAAGCGCGCGGAGTGCGCGTCGCTGCTGACGACATGCACGAGCCCCCGTGCGGCCCACTCGAGCATGGTTTGCCCGGCATCGCCGCCGGGGAGGTAGGCGGCGGTCACCTGGACAAGTGCGCCGCGCGCGACGAGGGCCGCGAGCCGGTCCGCGGCGTCGGCGCCCGCGTGGCGCTCGGGGTGCGCGATGACGCAGCGCACGTCCCGGGCGTGGAGGGCGTCCACGGTCGCCTCGAGCGCGTCGTCCATCGGGCCCGGCCCGGGTTCGAGCAGGATCCAGCGTCCGCCGCCGCCGAGCGTGACGGCGTGTAGTTCGTCGTCGGTCAGCCGGTCGCAGTCCGGCGCGGCGACCTCGCCCCCGGTGACGACCTTCACCGCCAGTCCCTCAGCGAGGATCGCGGCGTTCAGCGCGGCGACGCGTTCCGGCAGCTCGTCGAGGACGACATCGTGGTCGGAGCGGATGTGCGGGGTCGCCGCGATCATGCCGACCGCGTCGGCATCGGCCTGCCGCGCCATCGCGAGACTGTCCTCGAGGTCTCCCGCACCGTCGTCGATGCCGGGGAGGATGTGGCAGTGCAGGTCGTAGCGCACGAGGGCGGGCTACATCGTCCGGTGCGGGGTCGTCCCGGGCCGCGCGCAGGTGGAGACGCCGAAGGGGACGTACAGCGGGCAGGAACCGATCGCGGCGGTCAGCAGCATGACGCCCGCGAGGGCGACGAGCACGACTCCGACGACCGTGGAGTTCACGACGACCAGCGCCAGGATGAGCAGCAGCGGTGCGACGACGACGCGAACGATGCGGTCCGCGGTTCCCATGTTCTGGGGCATGACGGGCTCCTCTCGATGTCCTGCACGCATCGTTCCCGCGCCGCTGGCCGGGTGCATCCGTGCGCCCCCGTGATCAGAGCACGGGAGAGTACGGCTGCTCAGCCGACGGGCGACTCCACGCCCCAGGCGGCGAGCGCATCCTCGGCGCTGGGTGCGTCGCGGAGCTCGCTCGGGGTGCGATCGAACCGCGGTGCGGGCGCGGGCTGCACGACCCCGCCGCGTTCGATGAACGTCCCGCGCGCGACGTTGTGTGGGTGCTCGTGCGCGTCGCCGAACCCGTAGACCGCGGTGGCGCAGGCCTCGGCCGGCTCGAGGATCGCGGCCCACTCGTCGCGGGTCTTCGTGGCGATGACCGACGCGAGGCGTTCCTTGAACTCAGGCCAGCGGGCCATGTCGAACTGCGGCATCTCCTCGGCGGGGATCTCCAGCAGGCGCAGCAGCTCCGCGTAGAACTGCGGCTCGATCGCGCCGATGGCGACGTGGCCGCCGTCCTTGGCCTCGTAGACCTCGTAGAAGTGC
>SYBY01000314.1 GCA_005788585.1 Actinomycetota bacterium
CGAGGCGCTCATCAAGTGCGGGGCCTTCGAGCTGACCGGCGCCACGCGCAAGGGCATGCTCGAGGTGCTCGAACAGGCGCAGGCCGCGGGCCAGAAGGCCCAGCAGGACGCGCAGATCGGGCAGGGCTCCATCTTCGACGATGTCTTCGGCGCCGCAGCCGACGGCAGCGGCGCCGCGGCGGCCTTCGCGGCCCCGGCGCACCCGCCGATCCCGACCGAGGAGTTCGAGCAGAACGAGCTCCTGGCGATCGAGAAGGAATCGCTCGGCCTGTTCATCAGCGCGCACCCGCTGAAGGAGGTGCGCGATGCGCTCCGTCTGAAGGTCGACGCGTCACTGACCGAGATGGCCGATCGCAAGGACGGCGACTGGGTCACTGGCGGCGGCATCATCACGCAGGCCAAGAAGATCCGTACGCGCAACGGCGACCCGATGATGTTCGCCACCCTCGACGACCTCGAGGGGTCGGTCGAGCTCATCGTCTTCGGCAAGGTCCTGGCGGAGTACGAAGCGGTGCTCCAGGTCGACAACGTCGTGCTCGTGCGCGGTCGCGTCGACCACAAGGACGCGTCGAAGACCAACCTCATCGTCCAGGCGGTCGAGACGTTCGCGCCGTCTGCCGACGAGATCGAAGCCGCCAACGCCGAGATGGCGACCCGCCAGATCGGCCCCGAGCCGCTGCACCTCGTTCTCGACGCCGCGCGCCTGCCCGCGACGGTCATCGACGAGCTGCGCGACGTGCTGCACAACTTCCCCGGCGAGTCCGAGGTCATCCTCGAGGTGCAGATGCGCGACGCCGAATCGCGCAAGCTCAAGCTGGGCAAGGAGTTCCGCGTGGCGCCGACCGCCACGCTGAAGGCCGAGCTCGAGGCGATCCTCGGGCCGGTCATCTCGGCCGAAGCCGCCGCCGCGGTCTAGGCCCGCAGCCAGGCGACGTAGTCGCGGATCCCGGTGTCGATCGGACGGCAGGCCATGGGGAGCAGGACGTCGTCCGGGCCGGCCTCGTAGGAACGCTCGTCGCCGGGTGGCGGGGCGCCGCCGGGCGTCTCGACGGGCGTGTCGTTCCCGACCGCGGCGACGACGGCTCGCGCCGCGGACAGCAGCGGGGTCGGCGCACCGCTTGCGGCCAGCACCACCGGTGGCGCGTCGCCGGCCCGGAGCATCTGGTCGAGCGCCGTCACGAGATCGTCGACGTACACGAAGTCCCGGGTCCGCATCGGGTCACCTGGGATGGTGATCGACTCACCGCGCAGGGCCCGGTCGGCGAAGGCCGCGATGGCGCCGGTGGCCCCTTCGGCGCGGACCTGGCCGGGACCGAACACGGAGGTGAGCCGGACGGTGACGCTGCGCGCCTCGTGCGCCGCGCACGCCTGCTCGCCGAGGTACTTCGACGCGCCGTACGGGTCGGGGCTGGGCAGGATCGGCGCCCGGACGGAGGACGGATAGACCAGCAGCGCGTCGTGGTCGCGGCAGGCCTCGAGCAGGTTCAGCGTGGTGCCGGCGTTGCCGAGCACCGCGTCCGCCGGGTGCTCGCGGGCATACGCGGGAGAGGGCACGCCGGCGAAGTGCAGGACGGCATCGTGACCGGCGACCAGTTCCCGGGCCTCGGGCGCGGCGGCGTCGACGGTCACGACGCCGGCGAGGTCCCGCGACGCCGCCCGGGGGCGCGCGCCCGGGCGGGTCGTGGGGGTGACGTCATGGCCGCGCTCGCGCAGCAGGACCGTGGCCCGCCATCCGAGGTAGCCGGTCGCTCCGGTGATCAGCAGCCGCATCGCGGCGCCGATCCTCGCACGTCAGCGGCGGATCACGAGGGACCGCGTCGCCAGGGTGCGGACGTTGCCTGCGGCGTCGCGCACGGTCGTCGTCAGCGTGAGCCGGGCCGAGCGCCGGCTCCGCAGCCGCGCCCTGCCGGCCTTCGTGAGCTTGACCGTCACCCGGATCTGCCCGGCGGTCGGGCTCGTGCGCGTGCCGCCACCGACGAGGACACGTCCGTGGCGCAGGGTCTGGGTCACGACTGCAGGCTCGTTCAGCGTGACGGTGGAGGCCAGGCCCTTCGTCCGCAGCGCGCCGAGGCGCGGCAGGACCTTGCCGAGCTTCAGCGAGCCCGTCGGCGCGACCGTGTCAGCGGGCGGCGGCGGGGGCGGGGGAGGCGACTGGGGAAGGACCGGCGGATCGACGATCGGGTCGCCGATCTCGTCGCCGAGGCAGCTGCCGGCCCGGTTCTCGATGCTGATGCGTCCGGACTCCGCGCCGGTGTCGTAGGTGTAGGACTGGCGCGCGAACACCTGGGTGCCCGGGGCGATCACCGCGGGGAGCACCCCCGTGAACGTGCTGGGCTGGAACGGCGCGACCGGCGTGACGGTCGTCGCGGCGTCAGCGCCGCCGACGATGCCCGACGCGAACGTCTGCCAGTGCTTCTCCCAGCCGACCACGCCGCCGATCTGGGGCGTCGACGGGTTGCAGCTCGCGCGGGTGATGCGCGGCGTGCCCTCGTGCACGACGATCGCCCGCATCGTGGCGACGGCCGGGGTGGCACCGACGTCGATCGTCGCGCGGTCGTCGACGCGCAGCGTGCCGGGGACGGTCGCGCACTTCATCCCGCCGCCGCATGCGGCCATCGGCACGGCCTGCAGGAGCGTGTTGGCCTCACCACGGCGGATCGACAGGAACATGCTCGGCGCTGCGGTGGATCTTGCCGTCACCGAGGCGCCGTCCCCGGTGCGTACATCGATCTCGGTGTGGATGGGGGCCGCGGCGGCGACGGCCGGCGCGGCGAGGGCGGTGAGGGCCGCGAGGAGCGCGGCGCGGGAGGTCAGCGTGGTCATGTCCCGGAAAGGGCCGGGGCGCCGGGGTTCTTACGCGCGCTGTCTCAGGCCGTGCTCACGCAGGCGGTGGCAGAGCGCGAGCTCCTCGGCCGTCGGGCCCGACCGGTTCTCGCCGGGCGTCTCCAGCACGACCGGCAGCGACTCGAAGCGCGGCTCGGACAGGAACGCGGCGCAGCCATCCTCGCCCAGCTCGCCCGAGCCGATGTTCGCGTGCCGGTCGCGGTTCGAGCCCAGCGGCGTCTGGGAGTCGTTGAGGTGCAGCGACCCGAGCCGCCCGGCGCCGACCTTTGCCTCGCACTCGTCGATGGTCTCGGTGAGCCCGTCGATGGTCCGGATGTCATAGCCGGAGGCGAACAGGTGACAGCTGTCCAGGCACACGCCCAGGCGCGCGTTGCCGCCGGCGGCCTCGATGAGCTGGGCGAGCTCGTCGAATGACCGCCCGAGCGTGCCGCCCGCGCCGGCGGTGTTCTCCAGGTGCAGGGGGCAGGTCTCCGACAGTGCGAGCGCCTCGGCGATGACCTCGCCGGCGCGGGCGATGGCCGGTCCGACCTCGCCCGTCTTGGCCGACCCGGGATGCAGGACGACCGCGTGGGCGCCGAGCCGGTCGCCCGCCTGCAGTGAGGCGGCAAGCGACGTCAGCGTCTTCTCGCGGATCTCGGGATCGTCGGAGGCCGCGTTGAGCAGGTACACCGCGTGGATGAGCAGCGCCTTCACGGGCGAGCCCATCATCGCCTCGTGGTAGGCCTCGATCTGCTCGTCGGAGTAGAACGTCGGCTTCCACGCCCGCGGGTTCTGGTTGAAGATCTGGATGGCGGTGGCGCCGCGCTCCTCGCCGCGCGTGACGGCGTTGGCGGGACCGCCGGCGGGGGAGACGTGGGCACCGATCAGCATGGTCGGCGGCAACGGTAGTGGACGCGGTAGTTTCATCGGGATGCGCGTCCGTTTTGCTCCTTCCCCCACCGGTGCACTGCATATCGGTGGCGCCCGCACCGCCCTGTTCAACTGGCTCATGGCGCGGGGGAACGACGGCACGCTCGTCCTGCGCATCGAGGACACCGACCGAGAGCGCTCGACGCCCGAGAACGTCGAGCAGATCCTCGACGCGCTGCGCTGGCTCGAGCTCGACTGGGACGAGGGCCCGGTCAGCCAGTACGCGCGCGCCGACCGGCACGCCGAGGCGCTCCAGGGCCTGCTGGACAACGGCCACGCGTACCGCACGAGCGCCACGGCCGACGACGTGAAGGCCTACAAGGAGCAGCACGGCGCCGCTGCGGGCTTCCGGGGCACCGAGGAGTCCCACGGCGCGATTCGCCTGCGCGTGCCCGACGAGGGCAGCACGACGGTCCACGACCTCATCCGCGGCGACACGACGTTCGAGCACCGCCACCTCGACGACCCGGTCATCGCCCGCGCGGACGGCAGCGTCCTCTACAACTTCGCCGTCGCGGTGGACGACCTCGACATGGAGATCTCCCACGTCGTCCGCGGCGAGGATCACCTGTCGAACACGCCCAAGCAGCTCCTGGTCTACGAGGCGCTCGGTGTCGCGCCGCCGACGTTCGCCCATCTCCCGCTGCTGCACGGCCCGGACGGCAAGAAGCTCTCCAAGCGCCACGGTGCCGCGTCCGTGCAGGAGCTGCGCGACGCGGGCTATCTGCCGGAGGCCGTGCGCAACTACCTCGCGCTGCTGGGGTGGGGGGACCCCGACGACGAGACGATCCTGTCCACGTCCCAGCTGGTCGACCGCTTCGACATCACCCGGGTCTCGAAGAACCCCGCGCGCTTCGACGAGCAGAAGCTCCGCTGGCTCAACGGCAGGTACGTCCGCGAGCTGACGACGGCGCAGCTCACCACCCGGCTCGAGCGTCACACCGGCCGCACCGGCCTGGAGCCGGCCGTCGAGATCAGCCGGGAGAAGATGCAGACCCTCGAGGACTTCTGGCCGCTGGCCGGCTTCATCTTCGACGGGCCCGGCGACGACCCCAAGGCACGCGAGAAGTGGCTCGACGACGAGGGCCGCGCCGCGCTGGCAGACGCCCGGGTCGCGCTGGCCGACCTTCCCGCATTCGACATTTCGTCCATCGATGGCGCGCTCCGGCAGGTGGTCGAGCAGCGGGGCGCGAAACCCAAGCAGGTCTTCCAGCCGATCCGGGTCGCACTGGCCGGAACCGCAGTATCCCCGGGCATTTTCGAGACGCTCGAGGTGCTCGGTCGCGACGAGTCCATCCGGCGCATCGATCGCGCGCTCACGTCAGGATGACGCCGGGTCCCATGCCTGGGTTCAATCATCTGTCCACGCCTGCCGATAACCCGGTGTGACTTCGACGGACGACCAGCAGGGGAACCTAACTCCGATGAACGCACCCGCGACCACGGCGCGCGAGACCATGGCCCAGGACGAGCAGCAGAAGGGCAGCAGCAACGGCCGCCGCCACAATGAGGGCCACGGCCGTCGCCTCACCGCTGCCTTCGAGGCACTGGAGGCGTTCCCGGCTCTGGCCGAGTCCCGCAACCGGCTGATCCGGCTCGTCACCCAGGAGCGTGTCTCCTCCGGTGACGTCGTCGCCGCCGTCGAATCCGACGTCGCGCTGGTCATCAGCGTGCTGCGCCTCGGCAACCAGGTCGAGGGCAAGAGCCGCGGCCGGGTCGAGTCCGTCGTCCAGTCCGTCGAGCTGCTC
>SYBY01000315.1 GCA_005788585.1 Actinomycetota bacterium
CGTTCGCGTCGCCGACGCCCATCCAGTGGGCGAGGATGGAGGAGCTGTCTTCGGGGCTGGCGATGGCGGCAGGGTACTACCGGGGGATCGGTCGCCGAGTTCGAGGATCCGCATGACGTCCGTGCTCGACAGCAGCCCCGCAAGCATCCCGTCGTCCCCGGTCACGAGCGCGCGCCGCAGCGGGTGCTGCAGCAGTTCCGGCCAGACGTCCTCCAGCGGCTGCTCAGGGTGCAGGACCAGCACGTCGCGCAGATGGTGACGGTGCGCGCCCACCGTCTCGGATGCCCATGCGTCGCGTGCGGTCGCTCCCGCGTCGCGGAACGTCACGAGGCCCGCGGGCCGGCCGCGATCGAGCACGGGGTACGCCGTGTGGCGGTGGCGCAGGAAGATGTCGTCGACGAACGCGGCAATCGGCAGGCCGATGTCGACGGTGACCGGCGTCGCGACCATCGCGTCGGCGACCCGCAGCCCGGCGAGGGCCGCCCGGGCCGACGCCTCGGCCGCCTCGGCCTCGGCCGCGGCGATGACGAACCATCCGATGAAGACGAACCAGAACCCGCCGATCACGCCGCCCGTGATCGCCAGCAGCAGTCCGCCGATGATGAGCATCTGGCCGAATCCCCTGCCGAGCGCGGCCGCCGAGCGCGTCGCCTCGCCGTAGTCCCCGCTGCGCTGCCACAGCGCCGCGCGCAGCACGCGGCCCCCATCGAGGGGGAACGCAGGCAGGAGGTTGAAGGCGAGAAGCACGAGGTTGATGTACCCGAGCCAGTGCAGCGTGCCGTCGACCGCGGCGGGGAGCGGCACGAGGACGGCGAGCGCCAGGCACAGGGCGCCGATCACGAGCGTGACGAGCGGGCCGGCGATCGCGATGCGGAACTCCGCGCCCGCGGATGGGAAGCGGCCGGTGAAGCGGGCCACGCCTCCGAACACCCACAGCGTGATGCCGTCGATCCCCATGCCCTCGCGCCGCGCGGTCACGGCGTGGCCGAGCTCGTGCAGCAGCAGCGCGCCGAAGAACAACGGGACGGCGACGGCGGCCATCGCCACGTCCGTCGCGTCTGAGAGCCCCGGGTTCGTCGTGGGGAAGACCCCGTCGGCGAGGGACCAGGTGATGAGCGCGACGACGAGCAGCCAGCTCCAGTGGCAGCCGATCTCGACGCCTGCGACGCGGCCCAGCCGGAACGTGGAGGTCATCGGACGATCATCAACCGGGCGACTGCCCGCCGTCATCGGGGCGGACTGCGGGCGGCAGGTTGCCGCCGACTACGGATGCGATCCGCCAGGAAGTCCGGATGGCAGGCGATGGGACCGGGGATACGGTCGCGGCATGGTCTTCTCTGATCGCCGCGACGCAGGCCTCCGGCTGGCCGAGCGCCTGCGGCACTACGAGGGCGAGGATCCCGTGGTCGTCGCACTGCCGCGCGGCGGTGTGCCTGTCGCGGTGGAGGTCGCCGCTGCCCTGGCCGCCCCGATGGACATCCTCGCGGTACGCAAGCTCGGGGCTCCCGGGCACCCGGAGCTCGCTGTCGGTGCGGTGGCGGAGGACAGGGTCGGCGTGATCGACTCCCGGATGCTCCGGGTGACCTCGCTGAGCGAGCACGATCTCGACGAGACGCTCGATCGGGAGTCGGTCGAGCTCGAGCGCCGCGTCCACGCGTATCGCGGTGATCGGCCGCGGATCGAGCTCGCGGATCGCACGGTCATCGTCGTCGACGACGGGCTCGCGACCGGGCTGACCGACCTCGCGGCGGTCCGCGCGGTCCGCGCGCGCGGGGCGCGCCGGATCGTCGTGGCGGCCCCGGTCGGCTCACGGGCCGCGGTCGAGCTGCTGAGCACCGAGGCCGACGACGTCGTCTGCGCCTTCATCCCGCGCGACCTCCGCAGCGTCGGCCAGTGGTACGCCGACTTCTCCGAGGTCACCGACGAGGAGGTGCTCATGCTGCTCGAACACCGGATCGTCCCCCGGCGCAGCCTCGCCGCCGTCCCGGATCCCGCGTCCCCGGCCGTCCACCAGACGGTGCGTTTCGAGGTGCCCGGCGGGGTACTGGAGGGCGACCTCGTGGTGCCCGGAGACGCTCAGGGACTCGTGGTGTTCGCCCACGGCAGCGGCAGCGGCCGGCACAGCCCGAGAAACCGCGCGGTCGCTGAGGCGCTGCAGCAGCGCGGCCTCGCGACACTGCTGTTCGACCTGCTCACCGACGAGGAGAGCATGGACCGCAGCCTCGTGTTCGACATCCCGATGCTGGCCGGTCGCCTGACGCAGGTCGGGCGGTGGTCGCGTGAGCATCCCGCGACGGCGGACTTGCCGCTCGGCCTGTTCGGCGCGTCGACCGGCGCGGCCGCCGCGCTCGTCGCGGCCGCCGAGCTCGGCCCGGACGTCCGGGCGGTGGTCTCCCGTGGCGGCCGTCCCGACCTCGCGACCGATCGGCTCGACCAGGTCACGGCGCCCACGCTGCTCATCGTCGGCCGGCGCGACGAATCCGTCCTGCTGCTCAACCGCATGGCGGCGATCAGGCTGGCCGGGCCCCACGAGCTCGCGGTCATCGACGGTGCCGGCCACGTCTTCGAGGAGCCGGGCGCGCTCGAGCGGGTCGCGGCGCTCGCTGGTGGCTGGTTCCTGGCGCACATGGGCGCGCGGAGCCTGGCGGACGCGGGGACGGCACCGTGAGCGTGATACCGGCGTTCGGCACCGCCGACCGGACCGCTGTGGCCGCGATCCGCCGCGTCGCGCTCCGTCTGTCCGGTGGCCCGGAGGACTATGACGCACTGCTCGACCAGGTCGGCGAGGCCCGCCTCGTCCTGCTCGGCGAGAGCAGCCACGGGACCAACGAGTTCTACCGCGAACGAGCGCGCATCACCCAGCGCCTGATCGCGGAGTGCGGGTTCTCCGCGGTGGCCATCGAGGGCGACTGGCCGGACGCCTACCGGGTGCACCGCTACGTCAGCGGGGACGACCGGGACGGTGACGCCGAGGAGGCACTGCGCGGATTCCGCCGGTTCCCCGCGTGGATGTGGCGCAACGCGGCGGTGGTCGACTTCGTGGGCTGGCTGCGCGACCACAACGACCGGCGACCACACGGCACGCCCGCCGCGGGCTTCTTCGGGCTGGACCTCTACAGCCTGCACGCGTCGATGGCGGCGGTGGTCGCGCACCTGGACCGCGTCGACCCCGACGCTGCAGCGCGGGCACGGCGGCGGTACGCCTGTCTGCAGCCGTTCGCCGGCGAGCGCGGGCCCGAGTACGGGCGTGCGGTCCTGCAGGGTGTCAGCGAACCCTGCCGGCAGGCCGTGCTCGAAGAGCTCGTCGAGCTGCGTCGTGAAGCCGGACGGCGACTGACCCTCGACGGCGTGATCGCCGAGGACGACGAGTTCTGCGCCGAGCAGAACGCCACGGTCGTGGCGAACGCCGAGGAGTACTACCGCACGATGTTCGGCGATCGCGCAGGGTCGTGGAACCTGCGCGACCGCCACATGGCCGACACGCTCGACCATCTCGTCGCGCATCTCGGTCGCCGGCGCGACCCCGCGAAGGTCGTCGTGTGGGCCCACAACTCCCACGTCGGCGACGCCCGGGCGACGGATGCCGCGTCCCGAGGCGAGCTCACGCTCGGGCAGCTCGCCCGCGAGCGCCACGGCGCCGGCGCGGTGCTCGTCGGGTTCACGACGTACGCCGGCACCGTTACGGCCGCCTCGGACTGGGACGCGCCGGCCGAGCGCAAGCGGGTGCGTCCCGCGCTGCCGGGCAGCGCCGAGCAGCTGCTGCACGAGACCGGCCTGCCCGCCTTCCTGCTGGCGCGCCTGCGCGACTCGGGCGCCGGCGCGGCGCTGTTCGCGTCGCGCCTGCACCGCGCGCTCGGCGTGATCTACCGCCCCGAGACCGAGCGCCAGAGCCACTACATCCAGGCCAGCCCCAGCCGGCAGTTCGACGCCCTCGTGCACATCGACCACACGCGCGCCGTCGAGCCGCTGGAGCGCACGGCGGCGTGGGATCGCGGCGAGCCCCCCGAGACCTACCCCACGGCGCTGTGACGACGCAAGCCACCACCACCACCACCACCACCACCGGCGACTTCTCCTGGACGGCAGAGCGCGCTCGGCTCGATGGCCTGCCCGGCGGCGGGCTGAACATCGCGCACGAGGCGGTCGACCGGCACGCCGCCGGGCCGCTGCGCGACCGTGTCGCGCTGCGCTGGCTGGCGCGCAACGGGTCGGTCTGCGACACGACGTACGGGGAGCTTGCGGCGCAGACCAGCCGCTTCGCGCACGTGCTCGCCGATCTGGGCGTGGAGCCGGGGGAGACGGTCTTCGCGCTGCTCGGCCGCGTGCCGGAGATCCACGTCGCCGCCCTCGGGACCTTCAAGCGCCGCGCCGTCTTCTGCCCGCTCTACTCGGCGTTCGGGCCCGAGCCGGTGGCGCAGCGGCTGACACTCGGTGCGGGCGCGGTCCTCGTGACGACGCCGCGCCTCTACGCGCGGCGCGTCGCCCCGGTCCGCGACCGGCTGCCCGCGTTGCGCCACGTCCTGCTCGTGGGCGCCGACGCCGCCGGCGCCGCGCGGGACATCCCGGGAGGCGTCGACCTGGCCGCCGAGCTCGCAGCCCGTCCGGTCGCCTGGGAGATCCCGCCCACGTCAGCCGACGACGTCGCGCTGCTGCATTTCACGAGTGGGACGACGGGACGGCCGAAGGGCGCGTTGCACGTCCACGAGGCGGTCGTCGCCCACCACGCGACGGGCCGCATCGCGCTGGACCTGCGTGACGGCGACGTCTTCTGGTGCACCGCGGACCCGGGGTGGGTAACCGGCATGTCCTACGGCGTCATCACCCCGCTGAGCCACGGCGTCACCTGCCTCATCGACGAGGGCGAGTTCGACGCGACACGCTGGTACGAGACGCTCGCCGAGCAGCGCGTGACGGTCTGGTACACGGCACCGACTGCGATCCGCATGCTCATGCGTGCCGGCGCGGACCTCGCGCGCGAGCACGACCTCTCCGCGCTGCGCCTCATCGCCAGCGTCGGCGAGCCGCTGAACGCCGAGGCCGTGCGCTGGGGCGCCGAGCACCTCGGTCTGCCGATTCGCGACACGTGGTGGCAGACCGAGACGGGCGGGATCATGATCGGCAACCTTGCGGGGCTCGAGGTGCGGCCCGGCGCGATGGGCCGGCCGCTGCCGGGCGTCGAGGCGTCGATCGGGCGGCGCGACGAGGAGGGCGAGCTGTGCGTCGCCGGCGGCGTCCCGGTCATGGCCGACGACGGCGAGGGCGGGGAGTTGCTGCTCCGCGCCGGCTGGCCGTCGATGTTCCGCGGCTACCTCAACGAGGACGAGCGCTACGCGCGGTGCTTCGTCGGCGGGTGGTACCGGACCGGCGATCTGGCCCGCCGCGACGAGGACGGCTGGTACTGGTTCCTCGGGCGCGGCGACGACGTCATCAAGTCCGCCGGACATCTCATCGGGCCGTTCGAGGTCGAGCGGGTGCTCATGGAGCACCCCGCCGTGGTGGAGGCCGGCGTCATCGGCGTCCCCGATGAGATGTCCGGCCAGCGCATCAAGGCGTTCGTCGTGCTCGCGCCCGGGGTCGACGCGGAGACCGCCGCGGGCCTGCCGCGCGCGCTGCTGGGCTTCGCCCGCACGCGGCTCGGCGCGGTGGTGGCGCCCAAGGAGATCGAGGTCCGCGACGAGCTGCCCCACACGCGCAGCGGGAAGGTCATGCGCCGCTTGCTGCGCGCCCGCGAGCTCGGGCTGCCCGAAGGGGACCTGTCGACTCTGGAGACCGCGACATGACGGGGGCGACGGGCACCGACGCGCTGCGGACCATGCTGCTCATCCGGACGTTCGAGGAGCGCTGCGTCGAGCTGTACAGCGCGGCGAAGATCCGCGGGTTCCTGCACCTGTACATCGGCGAGGAGGCCGTCGCCGCGGGGATCATGCCGGCGCTCGAACCGACCGATCGCGTGGTGTCGACCTACCGCGAGCACGGCCACGCGCTCGCGCGCGGCGTCCCGGCCCGGGCGGTGCTCGCCGAGATGTTCGGGAAGGTCGAAGGCGTGTGTCGCGGGCGGGGCGGATCCATGCACCTGTTCGACGTCAGCCGGCGCTTCTACGGCGGCAACGCGATCGTCGGGGGCGGCCTTCCGGTCGCCGTCGGACTCGCCCTCGCCGACCGGATGGCCGGCCGCGACCATGTCACCGCGTGCTTCTTCGGCGAGGGCGCGATCGCGGAGGGCGAGTTCCACGAGTCCCTGAACCTCGCTGCCCTCTGGCGCCTGCCGGTGATCTTCTGCTGTGAGAACAACCTCTACGCCATGGGCACGGCGCTCGCGCGCTCGGAGTCCGAGGTCAACCTGACGATGAAGGCCGCGAGCTATGAGGTGCCGGCCTGGTCGGTCGACGGCATGGACGTCGATGCGGTGGCCGACGCCGCCCGCCGCGCCGTGCTGTCCGTCCGGGCCGGCGACGGGCCGTGCTTCCTCGAGCTGCGGACCTACCGCTTCCGTGCACACTCGATGTACGACCCGGACCTCTACCGCACCCGGGAGGAGATCGCTCGCTGGCGCGAGCGCGACCCCATCGACGCGTACACCCAGGTGCTGCGCGACGCGGGCACGCTGGACGACGAGACGCTCGAGGGCCTGCGCGAGGAGGCGCGCGCGGCCGTCGACGATGCGGTGGCCTTCGCCGAGGCCGGCACGCCCGAGCCCGTGGAGGAGATGACGCGGTTCGTCTACGCCGAGGAGGCCGTGCCGTGAGCACCACCGAGCCGACCGCGCGCACCATGACCTACCGCGAGGCGCTGCGTGACGCCATCCGCGACGCCATGCAGGCCGACGAGCGGGTCTTCCTCATGGGCGAGGACGTCGGCGCGTACGGCGGGTCGTTCGGCGTGAGCCGTGGGCTGCTCGACGAGTTCGGACCGGAGCGGATCCGGGACACCCCGCTCTCCGAGGCCGCGTTCGTCGGCGCGGGGATCGGCGCGGCCATGGGCGGGATGCGCCCCATCGTCGAGGTCATGACGGTGAACTTCAGCCTGCTCGCGCTCGACCAGATCGTCAAC
>SYBY01000316.1 GCA_005788585.1 Actinomycetota bacterium
CTGCCAGCTCGCGGCGCTCGTCGCCCAGCAGCGGTCCTACAAGACGCTCGAGCGGCTCAGCACCGCCATCGCGGACCGCATCATCAGCGACTTCGAGGTCCAGGCCGTCTCGGTGAAGTGCGCGAAGCCCGAACCGCCGATCCCCCTCCCCGTGGAGGAGGTCGCGGTCGAGGTCTGGCGCGAGGTCGACGAGTAGCCCCATGACCTACGACACGGCGTTCGACCGGGCGATCGCGGCGTCGCCCGTCCACGGCGCGCCGGGCCAGTACGCGGTGACGTTCGACGCCGACTGGAACGCGCCCGCGGGCCCCAACGGCGGGTATCTCGCCGCGATGGTGCTCCACGCGATGCAGCTGGCGCTCGACGAGCCCAGCCGCGCGCCGCGCTCGCTCACCCTGCACTTCATGCGCCCGCCGCAGCCCGGTGGGGGCACCATCGCGGTGGCGACCGAGCGCGCCGGGCGCACGATGACGACGCTCAGCGGCCGGGTCGAGCAGGGGGGCAAGACCATGGTGCTCGCGCTCGCGGCGTTCGGGCCGGCGCGCCCGTCGGTCGCGGACTTCGCGGCCGAGCCGCCAGACGCGCCGGCACCCGACGCGCTGGAACTCATGCCGAGGCACGAGATGATGCCGCCGATCGCCCACCGCTTCGACATGTACCCGCTGCCGGGGCCGATCCCGTTCAGCGGCGGGGACGAGGCGCGCGTCGGTGGCTGGATGCGCCTGCCCGAGCCCCGGGGCGTCGACGCCGCACTGCTGGCGATCGCGACCGACGCGTGGATCCCGGCGGTCTTCGCCCGAATCACGGAACCGTCGGCCGCGCCGACGGTCGAGCTGACCATCCACTTCCGCCACGTCCCGCCGCCGGGTGACGATTCGCTGCTGCTCACGCAGTTCGTCACCCACACCTCGTCGGAGGGCTTCTTCGAGGAGGACGGCTGGGTGTGGGCGCCCGACGGCACGCTGCTGGCCCAGTCCCGGCAGCTGGCGCTCCTGGTGCCGCTGTCGTGACCTCGCGGACCGGCTACCTCGGCCTGGGGTCGAACGTCGGCGACAGGCGCGCGCAGCTGCAGGCCGCGGTCGACCTGCTGCCCGCGCACGGCGTCCGGGTGCTCGCCAGCTCCTCCACGTACGACACCGACCCGGTGGGCGAGGTCCTCGATCAGCCGTCGTTCCTCAACGCGTGCCTGCAGATCGAGACCGGCCTGGACCCGATCGGGCTCCTGGACGCGTGCAAGGCGGTCGAGCGCGAGCGCGGACGCGTGCTGGCCGGAGAGCCCGGCTACGTCCACCACGGTCCCCGGCCGATCGACGTCGACGTCCTGCTCCTGGGCGACCTGACCTTCGATCACCAGCGCCTGCGGCTGCCGCACGAGCAGGTGCTCGCGCGGCGGTTCGTCCTCATCCCGCTGCTGGAGCTGGACTTCGACCTGACGGTCCCCGACGGGCGGCGGCTGTCCGACGCGCTGGCGGAACTGCCGCTCGACGAGGGTGTGCGGCGCGCCGGGGCTCCCCTTCAGGTCGAGGCGTAGACCCCGGGAGGCACGGCGCCGGCCGGCTCAGGCGCGACCTTCCGCGCCCACGCTGCGCACGGCCGTCCCTCGATGAGGGGCCGGACGTCTCCGATGGTCATGAGCAGCCGCAGCGTCGGCGCGATCTGCAGGTCCGCCGCATTCGGCTCGTCGCCGCCGAGTACGCCCTCGGAGATGAGCTGGTCGATGTGGTCGAGCTGCGCCGGCAGGTCGCGGAGCGCCTGTTGTGCCGTCGCGAAGTCGGTGTTGTTGAGCTTCTGCTCGGTGGCGGTGATGCCGGGCGCGAGCAGCTTGATGACCGGGGCGGGCAGGCCCGGGAGCCGCGAGCCGCGCTGGTAGCTGGGGATCGCGTCCGCGCGCTTGGACAGGGCGGGCCAGAGGATCGTGCGGGCGACCGGCTGGAACGTCTCGTCGCCCCACTGCTCCGCGGTCAGGACACGGGCGCGCTGCTCGGCGTCGGCGGGCAGCAGCGGCGGGTCGGGCTGCAGCTCGTCGAGCTTGCGCAGGATCGCCCGGGAGCCGGTGATCTTCTCGCCGCTGTCCAGGCGGATGGCGGGGACGGTGCGCGCGCCGAAGAGCAGGCGGGCGACGGGGGCGTGGAACGGTGGGAGCAGCTCCACGCTGCGGTGCTCGATGCCCTTGCGCTGCAGGGCGAGCTCCACCGTGATGCAGGGGTGGGAGCCGTGGATCATGAAGAGACGGGGCGCCATGACGGTCATCATATTCACGGGGCTGGCGGCGTGCCGCTCGCGACGCACTCATACTTCGCGCCGTGCTCCTCGTCGTCGATGTCGGCAACACCCAGACGCACTTCGGCACGTTCGAGGGCGAACGGCTGGTCGAGCACTGGCGTTTCGCGTCGGTCCGGACGAGCACCGCGGACGAACTCGGTGCCGCGCTGCGCTCGCTCCTCGAGCTGCGTGGCGTGGGCCTGGCCGACCTCGGCGCGTCGATCGTGTCCTCGACGGTGCCCGAGCTGGCGCCGGAGTGGCAGCAGGTCGGCGAGCGCTACCTCGGTCACGAGACGCTCATCGTCGGGCCCGGTGTGAAGACCGGCATGCCGATCCGGTTGGACAACCCGCGTGAGCTGGGCGCCGACCGTCTCGTCAACGCGGTGGCCGCGCACGCGAAGGTCGGCGGCCCCTGCATCGTCGTCGACTTCGGCACGGCCATCACCTACGACGCGGTGTCCGAGGCCGGGGAGTACCTCGGCGGGGTCATCGCGCCGGGCGTCGAGATCTCGATGGATGCGCTGACCTCACGCGGCGCGAAGCTGCCGAAGATCGACCTCGCCGAGCCGCGGTCGCTCATCGGCAAGTCGACGGTCGACGCGATCCGCAGCGGCATCATCTACGGCTTCGCCTCGGCGGTCGACGGGATCGTCGGCCGGCTGCGCGGCGAGCTCGGGCCGGACACGCCGACGATCGCCACGGGCGGCCTGGCGCGGTCGATCGTGCCGCACACGACGCAGATCGATCAGGTGGATGATCTGCTGACGCTCACGGGCCTGCGACTCATCCACGAGCGGAACGTCTAGCCCAGCGTTCAGCCCACGCGGCGAGCGGCGGGTAGGCGTCAAGGAGGGCCCGACCCTCACGCGTGAGGCGGTAGCCGCCGTCGGCCGCCTCGACGGCGCCCGCGTCCCGGAGCTCGGCGGTCCGCTGGGAGAGCACCGAGCTGCTGATGCCGCCGCAGCGTTCCTGCAGCGCCCGGAAGGTCACCGGTTCACCGTCGCTCAGCTCCCAGATGACGCGCAGCGACCAGCGGCGGCAGAGCAGGTCCAGGAGGGCCATGATCGGCTCGCCGGAGGTCGAGCCGCGCACGGGGCGGCCGGGTGTGGGGGTGGGGCTCATGGTTGTGCTTCTGTTTTCGAAGCGCTACGGTGCCGCTTCTATTTCCAAAGCAGGAGTCTACGGCCATGGCCCCCCGGATCGCCCCGCTCGAACCGCCGTACCGTCCCGAGATCGCCGAGATGCTCGCCAAGTGGATGCCGCCGGGTGCAGGGGTCGAGCCCCTTGCCCTCTTCCGCACCATGGCGGTGCATGACGACCTCACGAGCCGCATGCGCCCGCTCGGCGCCGGCATCCTCGGGTCGGACCGCATCCCCGCACGGCTGCGCGAGCTGGTCATCCACCGCACGTGCGCGCGCTGCGGCGCCGAGTACGAGTGGGGCGTCCACGCCGTCGGGTTCGGCCGGCCGCTCGGCTTCACCGACGAGCCGCTGCGCGCCACGATCGAGGACGGCCCGGACGCGGCCTGCTGGACCGCGGACGAGGCGACGGTCCTCCGTCTGGCTGACGAGCTGCACGACACGGGTGCGCTCACCGACACCACGTTCGCGGCGCTGCGGGCGCGGTTCGACGACGCCCAGATCCTGGAACTCGCGATCTGCGCGGGGTGGTACCACGTGATCTCGTTCGTGATCGGAACGGCGCGGGTGACGCCCGAGCCCTGGGCGCTGCGGTTCGCCGACGTATCCTGAGAGAAGCGCTTTACCCTGATGGTTTCGGCCTCCGGTCCTCGCAAGCTCGGACCTACGGACGACGTGACATATGCGACGCCTCACCGACACCTGGAACCTCGCCCACCTGACCGTCCCCAACCGGGTCGTCCTGGCGCCCCTCGCCGGGATCGGCAACTGGTTCGTGCGCCTGCAGGCCCAGCGCTACGGCGCGGGGCTGACGGTGAGCGAGATGGTGTCCAGTCATGCCGTGCACTACGGCAACGAGAAGACGTGCACGGAGCTGCTGCGCATCCACCCCGACGAGCGCACGACGGGCCCCGCCGGGCCGGTGGCGATCCAGCTCTTCGGCCAGGACCCGGACATCATGCGCAGCGCCGCGCGCACCGTCGCGGACGCGGGCGCGGACATCATCGACCTGAACATGGGCTGCCCGGTCCCGAAGGTCATGAAGACCGGCGCGGGTGCCGCGCTCATCAAGGACCCGGACACCGCCGTCGCCGTCGCTGCCGCCGCGCATGAGGGCAGCGGCCTGCCCGTCACCGTGAAGCTGCGCAGCGCGGTGAAGAAGGGCGAGGCGGACGGGTTCGAGCTCGCGCGGCGCCTCGTGCACGAGGCCGGCGTGCAGGCCATCTGCTTTCACCCGCGCAGCGCGCAGGTCCACCACAAGGGCGAGCCCGATCTCGAGCTGGCCAAGGCGCTCGTGGAGGACCTGCCGGTCCCCGTGATCCTGTCGGGCGGCATGAACGAGCCCGCGTGGATCGTCGACGCGTTCGAGTTCACGGGCGCCGAGGCGATCATGCTCGCGCGGGGCGGGCTGGGGAACCCGTGGCTGTTCGCCCGCCTGCTCGAGCGATACGAAGGCGAGCCCACGCGGGACGAGATCCTCGACGAGCTCGACTGGGTCCTCGACCGCGCCGTCGAGCACCTCGGCGCAGACCGCGCGGGCCGCTACCTGCGCAAGTTCTACCCCTGGTACGTCGACCGGCTGGGGGAGGGCAAGGCGCTGCAGGAGGCCCTGCAGGCGACGGGCACGATCGACGAGGCGCGCGCGGTGCTCGCGCCCCTGCGCCCCGCCCCGACGGCCGCCTGAACAGGCGGCCGGAGCGGGTCGAGTCCGCTGCTACACTCTCGCGCTCGCTGGGCCCGTTTGTCTACTGTCCCCCCGGCATTGCGGGGGATTTTCGCTTATGCCGAAGGACGTCATCCTCACTCGCGAAGGTCTTGAGAAGCTCAAGGACGAGCTCGAGTTCCTTTCGACCGAGAAGCGCCGTGAGGTGGCCGAGCGCATCAAGGAAGCACGGGAGTTCGGCGACATCTCGGAGAACTCCGAGTACGACGACGCGAAGAACGAGCAGGCCATGCTCGAGTCGCGCATCGCCCAGGTCGAGGAGAAGCTGCGCTCCGCCACGATCATCGAGGCGGGCGACGTCTCCAAGGACGAGGTGCAGGTCGGCTCCATCGTCCACGTCAAGGACGAGAAGAGCGGCAAGACGCAGGAGTTCACGATCGTGGGCTCGGCTGAGGCCAGCATCGCCGACGGCAAGCTCTCGAACGAGTCGCCGGTCGGCCGCGCGCTGCTGGGGCACAAGAAGAACGACGTGGTCGACATCTCGCTGCCCAACGGCAAGGCGCGGCAGCTGAAGATCACCAAGATCGACGTCGGGCTCTAGGCCTTCCGCATGGAGGACGAGCTCCTCGCACAGCGGCGGGAGAAGCTCGACCGCCTGCGCGCCGACGGGATCGACCCGTTCCCGCACGCCTACCCGGGCGTCGAGACCATCGCATCGGTGCGTGCGGCCCACGAGGGGCTGGCCGACGGTGAGGAGACCGAGGTCACGCACCGGGTCGCCGGCCGCATCGCCGCCCGGCGCGGCCAGGGCAAGATGGCGTTCATCGACCTCGTCGACCGGTCGGGGCGCATCCAGCTGCAGGCGCGCCTGGACGTGCTCGGTGAGGAGACGCACCAGCGGCTGCTGGGGCTCGACCTCGGCGACCTGATCGGGATCGACGGCACCGCCTTCATGAGCCGCCGCGGCGAGCTCACGCTGCGCGTCGACGGGTTCGACGTCCTGGCGAAGTCCCTGCGCCCGCCGCCGGACAAGCACCACGGCCTGGCCGACATCGAGACCCGGTACCGCCAGCGCGAGCTCGACCTCATCGCCAACGAGGAGTCGCGCGACCTCTTCATCGCCCGGGCGAAGATCATCAGTGCGATCCGGCGCACCCTGGACGACGACGGGTTCGTCGAGGTGGAGACCCCGACGCTCGTCTCGCTCTACGGCGGCGCGCTGGCCAAGCCGTTTCAGACGCACTTCAACGCGCTGCACCAGGACATGTACCTGCGCATCGCCACGGAGCTCTACCTCAAGCGCCTGATCGTCGGCGGGCTCGAGCGGGTCTACGAGCTGGGCAAGAACTTCCGCAACGAGGGGCTGTCGCCGCGGCACAACCCCGAGTTCACGATGATCGAGTGGTACGAGGCCTACGCCGACTACCTCGACGAGACCGAGCGCGTCGAGCAGGTCGTCCGCGCGGCGGCGACGGCGATCGACTACCAGGGCGAGCTGAAGGTCTTCGAGCCGTGGGC
>SYBY01000317.1 GCA_005788585.1 Actinomycetota bacterium
GATCGCCATGTCGCCGGTGCCCTTCGTCGGCCTGACCGGCGGCATGGGCGCCGGCAAGTCCACCGCCCTGGCCGCCCTGCGGCGGCTGGGGGCGGTCACGCTGTCCACGGACGAGGTCGTCCACGAGCTGTACCGCACCGACGAGGTGCGCGACCTCGTCGTCGATCGCTGGGGCGCGGATGTCGCCCCCGGCGGCGTGGTCGACCGCGCCAAGGTCGCCGAGCACGCCTTTGCCGCGCCGGAGGAACGCGCGTGGCTCGAGCAGCAGCTCTGGCCGCGCGTGGGCCAGCGGGTCATCGACTTCCGCACCGAGGCCGACGCCGCGGATCCCGCCCCGCCGGCAGCGGTCGTCGAGACGCCGCTGCTGTTCGAAGCGGGCATGGACGCGGCGTACGACGCGACCATCGCGGTGATCGCGCCCGAGGAGGTCCGCCGGGCCCGGGCGGAGGCGCGCGGCCACGCGGCGGTCGACGAGCGGACGTCCCGGCAGCTCTCCCAGCAGGAGAAGGCGGACCGGGCGACGTACGCTGTCATCAACGACGGCAGCATCGAGGACCTCGAGGCGAAGCTGTCGGACGTACTCGCAAAGCTGTAGCCCGCCCATGAGCGCTCGCCCCACCGCACATCAGCTGCGCGGCGGATCGACATCCCGCCGCCGTCCCCCCGCCTCGCGGCGGGTGGATCGGTCCATGCAGCGCCGGCGCAGCCTGCGCCGGCGCCGGATGGCGATCGTGCTCGTGGCCATCGCGGCGGCTGTGGCCGGGGCGGCGCTGCTGGCGCCGCATCTCCATCACGCGGCGGAGGAGATCACCCTGCCGCTGCGCCACGAGGACGTCATCCGCCAGCAGGCGCAGGACAAGGGGCTGCCGGCGGACCTGATCGCCGCCGTCATCTACACCGAGTCGCGGTTCCGTGACCAGACCTCGCCCGCGGGGGCCGAGGGGCTCATGCAGATCACGCCCGCCACGGCGCAGTACATCGCCCAGAAGTCCGGCGGCACCGAGTTCGAGCTGGGCGATCTCGCGACACCGCAGATCAACATCGCGTACGGCAGCTGGTACCTGCGCTACCTGCTGGACCGCTACGGCGAGAACGAGCTCTTGGCTCTCGCGGCGTACAACGGCGGCGAGGGCAACGTCGACCGCTGGCTCGCCGAACACGGTGCCGAAGGCAAGGTGTTCAGCGCGGACACGATCCCGTTCCCGGAGACCCGTCACTACGTGCAGAAGGTCGAGGAGATGCGCGGGGTCTATCGCAACACCTACGGCGCCGAACTCGGCCTGTAGACGCCTCGCCGCTGCAACCGCCATTGCGCCGCTGGCCCGTGCACCGGTGCTCTGGCAGTCTGCGGCGCGGCGCCGTCCGCGGGACGGGGACGCAGGATGCGACGGCGCCGCCCCAGTCCTCCGAGCCTTGAAGGATCCATCGATGCGCCTGACGCGCGCGGCTGTCGCCGCCTCGCTCACGCTCGCGCTCGCGCCTGCCGCGACCGCGCGTGCTGACACGTACGCTGTCCACGCCTGCAAGACACCCGCCGGTGCCGCCGCACCCGCAGCCGGGTGGCAGGGCACGAAGGCCGGGAGCGCGGACGCCACCAACGGCTGCGCCCCGACCGGGCTCGGCGTGGCGCTCATCGGCGCGGGGCCGTGGGACGGGGGCACCGGGGCCAATCAGCAGTTCGCCGCGCCCGCCGACACACGGATCGTCCGCGTCCAGATGCAGCGCGCCACGCAGGGCCTCGCGCCCAGCGGCGGCCAGGCGCTGGGCTACTACCTGCGGGCCGACGGCCGGGTGCTCGAGGGCTGCGCGCCCGGACCGGGATCGACGTGTGTCGGCGACCTCTCCGGTGAGGTCGACGCGGCAGGTCTGGACGCCGCGGTCGTGCGCTTCAACGCCGGCTGCGGCGCGTTCTTCCCCGACATCTGCGGTGGCGCCGCGCTGCGGGTCGACGCGGCCCACGCCGCCGTGACCCTGCGTGACACGTTGCCGCCGACGGTCGGCAACGTCCGCGTGTCGGACAACGACGGCGCCTCGACGAAGGTCAACGTCGGCTTCGACGCGGCCGACCGGGGCGGCGGCGTCTACCGCAAGCTCGTGAAGGTCGACGGGCAGCTGCACAGCGCCGAGCCGATCCCGGGGGACACCTGTACCGACGCCGCGCCCGCGGACGCAGATCCGTACCAGTTCATCGCGCCCGTGCCGTGCCCGACGGTCGCCAACGGGCTCGGCACGACCGTCGACGTGGGCAAGCTGCCTGCCGGTGAACACGTCGTCGAGGTCCTGGTCGAGGACGCCGCGGGCAACGCGACGACGGTGTACGGGCCCGCGACCCTGCCGCGGCTGAACGCCGAGACCGTGAGCGGCGCGGGCTCGCAGGCCGCGGCCGTGCAGGCGGCACTCGGCGCCCGCGTCCACGTCTACTTCCAGAAGAACAAGAAGCGGACGTACACGTCACGCTACGGGCGACGGGTCGTCGTGCGCGGCAACCTGCGCGACGCGCGCAAGCGGCCCGTCGTCGGCGCACGGCTGGACGTCTACCACGTCGTGGGCGGCAAGCGGCGGCTCGTGAAAACCGGCCTGAAGTCGCGCAAGGGCGGGCGCATCACGCTGATCCTCCCGATGAACATCAGCACGCGGAAGATCCAGTTCGCGTACCGCGCGCTGCGGCCGGGACCGGTGACCCACAGCCAGACGCTGACCCTCCGGGTCCGGGACCGCAAGGGCCGCCTGGTGACCAAGCCCAGGGGCGGTCGGGGACCCAGCTACTGAGCCCGTACGCGTCGGTAGGGTTGGGCGTATGAAGACGCCCGACCACCCCGTCGTCCGAGTCATCGAGCACTACGTCGCCCGCGTGATCTGCGGGCTGCCCCCGGGCCTGCAGCGGTTGATCGGGCGTGGCGTCGCTGCGCCCGAGGGCAGCGCACCCGCGCCCGACATCGCGGCGCTGCTGACGATCATGGCGCTGACCGGCGAGCGCGCCCTGGGCACGGGCGACGACCCTGAGGCGCGCCGGGCCTCGACTCGCCGCGGCTCGGCCACCGCCGCGTCGCGCCGGCCCGACCCGGTGCGCGCGCAGCAGGTCACGGTGGCCGGCGGCGCGGGCGACCTGCCCGCGCGGCTGTACATCCCGCCGGGGGACACCGGCGGCCGCCTGCTGGTCTTCTACCACGGCGGCGGGTGGGTCACCGGCGACCTCGACACGCACGACACGCCGTGCCGGCTGCTCGCCGTCCAGGCCGCGACCCGCGTCCTGGCCGTCGACTACCGGCTCGCGCCCGAGCATCCGTTCCCCGCGCCGGTCGAGGACGCCATGGCCGCCTTCGCGCACGTCGTCGAGCACGCGGAGAAGTTCGGCGCGCACCCCGAGCGGATCTCGGTCGCCGGGGACAGCGCGGGCGGCAACCTCGCCGCCGTCGTCTCCCAGCAGACGGCCGGCGGGCCCCGCCCCGCGGCGGCGCTGCTCATCTACCCGGCGTGCGACTTCCGCGGCGGCACCGCGTCGCGCGGCCTCTTCGCCGAGGGCTTCCTGCTCGAGAAGCGCGACATGGACTGGTGCCAGGGCCGCTACCTGCCGGCGGGCCAGTCGATCGAGGATCCGCGGGTCTCGCCTGTGTTCGGCGACATCGACGCCGCGCATCCCCCGACGATCGTCGTGACCGCCGGGTTCGACCCGCTGCGCGACGAGGGGGAGACCTACGCGGCGCAGCTGCGCGCGGCCGGTGTCCCGACGGTGCTGCGGCGCTACCCGGGGCTCGTGCACGGGTTCGCCAACGTCACGGCGCTGAGCCGGACGAGCCACGACGCGATGGTCGACTGCGCGTCGGCGCTGCTCGCGGCGCAGGAACTTGTCGCCCGCGCGGAGGTTCCGGTCAGCTCCTGACCGCAATCGCCGCTAGCGTGGACGCATGCCCGAGTTCCGGCTCGATACGACGTTCACGCCCACCGCGGATCAGCCGAAAGCGATCCGTGAGCTGACGGCCAGCCTGGGCGACGGTGACCGCTTCAGCACCCTGCTGGGCGCGACGGGCACGGGCAAGACGATGACGATGGCCGGCGTCATCCAGGAGGTTCAGCGCCCGACGCTCGTCATGGCGCACAACAAGACGCTCGCCGCGCAGCTGTGCAACGTGTTCCGGACGTTCTTCCCGGACAACGGGGTCGAGTACTTCGTCAGCGACTACGACTACGACCAGCCTGAGGCGTACGTCCCGTCGCGCGACCTCTACATCGAGAAGGACTCGGCGATCAACGCCGAGGTCGAGCGGCTGCGCCATGCCGCCACGGCCGCGCTGTTCGGCCGCCGCGACGTCCTCGTCGTCGCGTCGGTGTCCTGCATCTTCGGCCTCGGCTCGCCGGAGACCTACGACATGAACATGCTCCTGCTCAAGCGCGGGGAGGAGGAGGCCGATCGCGACGCGCTGCTGCGCAAGCTCGTCTCCATCCAGTACACGCGCAACGACACGGCGCTCGGCCGCGGCACCTTCCGCGTGCGGGGCGAGACCCTCGAGGTGTTCCCCGCCTACGCCGAGACCGCGTACCGCGCGAGCTTCTTCGGGGACGAGATCGAGCGTCTGCAGGAGTTCGACCCGCTCACCGGGGAGATCCTGAAGGACGAGCTCGAGCACGTCGCGATCTGGCCGGCGTCGCACTACAACGTGCGCGAGGGGACGATCGAACACGGCGTCGAGGAGATCGGGCGCGAGCTCAACGCCCGCTGCGCCGAGCTGGAGGCCGAGGGCAAGCTCCTGGAGAGCCATCGCCTGCGCCAGCGCACCCAGTACGACATGGAGATGCTGCGGGAGATGGGCTTCTGCAACGGCATCGAGAACTACTCGCGCATCCTCGACGGCCGCCAGCCCGGTGACCGGCCGTACTGCCTCATCGACTACTTCCCCGACGACTTCATCTGCTTCCTCGACGAGTCGCACCAGACCGTCCCGCAGATCGGCGGCATGTATCACGGTGACCGCTCGCGCAAGCAGACGCTCGTCGACTACGGGTTCCGGCTGCCGAGCGCGATGGACAACCGGCCGCAGACGTGGGACGAGTTCCTCTCCATCACCCCGCAGATCTGCTTCGTCTCCGCCACACCCGGCGAGTTCGAGCGCAACCACTCGAGCAGGATCGTCGAGCAGATCGTCCGCCCGACGGGCATCATCGACCCCGTCGTCGAGGTCCGGGAGACGAAGAACCAGATCGACGACCTCATGAACGAGGTGCGCAAGCGCGCCGACCGCGACGAGCGGGTGCTCGTCACGACGCTCACGAAGAAGATGAGCGAGGACCTCACGGACTACCTGCTCGAGATGGGCTTCAAGGTCCGGTACCTCCACAGCGAGGTCGACACGCTCGAGCGAATCCAAATTATTCGCGATCTACGACTCGGCGAGTACGACGTGCTGGTTGGTGTAAACCTTTTACGCGAGGGCCTTGATCTTCCCGAAGTGTCGCTTGTTGCGATTCTGGATGCCGACAAGGAGGGCTTCTTGCGCGGCCAGACGGCCCTGATCCAGACGATCGGCCGCGCGGCGCGCAACCAGGACGGCACGGTCGTGATGTACGCGGACAAGGAGACCGCCGCGATGAAGACGGCGATCTCCGAGACGAACCGGCGCCGGGCGATCCAGGTCGCCTACAACAAGGAGCACGACATCACGCCCGCGACGATCGTCAAGGGCATCAGCGACATCGCGGAGTTCCTCCAGGGCGACAGCAAGGTCCCCGGCAAGCGCAAGCGCAAGCGCAAGGGCGCCGAGACCGAGAAGATGAGCGCCCACGAGCTCGAGCAGGCGATCGTCGAGGTCGAGGAGGAGATGCTCGCCGCCGC
>SYBY01000318.1 GCA_005788585.1 Actinomycetota bacterium
CTCGGTGCGCTCGGTCTCGCGCCGGGTGGGCGGCTCGTCGAACAGGTCGAGGTCCTCGTCGTCGCCGACCGGGCGCAGGACGTGGCGCAGCTCGGTCTCGACGTCGCTGGCGTGCGCGCGCAGCGCGCCCTCACCCGGGAGATAGAGCCAGCTGGCCTCACCGTGCGGGCGCCCCGGGATCGTGCGCACGAAGCGCCCGACGACCTGGCGGAAGATCAGCGGCGTCTTCGCCGCCGACGCATAGACGCCCACGCGCAGGCGCGGGATGTCGACGCCCTCGGAGACCATGTTCACGGCGACGATCCACGGATCCTTCGCGCGGGTGAACGCGGCGAGCTTGTCGTGGGACTTCTGGTCGTCGTGCAGCACGACGACTGGCGAGCGGCCGGTGATCTCGTGCAGCACCTTGGCGACCCGGCGGGCGTGGCTGCCGTCGGAGGCGATGACGAGGCCGCCGGCGTCCTTGTGGTCGCCGCCGCGCAGGCTCATGAGCCGCTCGTGCGCGGTGCGCAGGATGCGCGGCAGGCCGTCGGCGAGCTCGGTGGAGATCGCGGTGCGGTAGCGCCGGCTGGCCTCGCGGCCCGTCAGCACGTCACTGAAGGATGCCTCGATCGTGTCGTCGCCGGACTGCCAGCTCAGCGTGCCGTCGAACGGAATGAACGTGACCGGGCGGCAGATGCCGTCCTGCACCGCGTCGGCGTACGTGTACGAGACGTCCGGCTGGGCGACGCCGTCCTCGTAGCGCACGCCCGGAATCGCCGACTGGTCCGACCGGAACGGCGTGCCCGAGAGCAGCAGCCAGCGCCGGGTCGCGCCGAACGCGCGGGAGAACCCGGCGCCCCAGGCGAGGTCGTCGCCCAGGTGGTGCGCCTCGTCGGCGATGACCAGGGTCCCCGGCGTGCACTGCTTCTCCCACCGCGCCGACGATGCCGCCGCGCGCGCGTAGGTGACCGACACGCCATGGAAGTCCTTGGGCGGCGACAGCTCCTCCGCGTCGGGCTGGAGGTGCAGGCCCTGGGCGGCGGCCGCTTCGGCCCACTGACGGGTCAGCGGCGTGGTCGGGCAGACGACGACGACGCGGCGGACGATCTTCGCGTCGAGCAGTTCACGCGCGAAGACGAGCGACGGGCGCGTCTTGCCGGCGCCCGGGGCAGCGGAGATCAAGAAGGGACCGGCGTCCCAGACGCGCAGCTGCGAGAGCGCGCGTTCCTGCCAGCCGCGAAGTGTGCTCAAGCGAGACGTATGGCGGCGGCGGACAGCGACATGCGGCGACCAGTTTGCGCGATCACGCGGACGGATGCGGCGCCCTCTCCCAAACCCCCGCAAGATGCGGACGACTGGCATGCTGTCCGCCGTGCCACGCCCGCGTCCACCCGCCGTCGCCGCCTTCCTGGTCGTCGCCGCCGGGGTCTTCTTCGTGGCGTTCGAGGACGGCGCGTACGACCTCGTGACCCGGCACCAGGGCGGCGTGCTCGTGTGGTGGCTGCTCGCCCTCGCCGTGCTCGCCGGACTGCTGCCACGCACCCTCCCCGGGCGCGCGGGCACCCTCGCCGTCGGCGCGCTCGCCGCGATGGCGGTGTGGTCGGCGATCGGCCTGGCCTGGACGTCGAGCGACGAGCGCACCTCCGTCGAGATCGCGCGCACGCTCGTGCACCTCGGCGTCCTGATCCTCGCGGGCACCGCGCTCGGGCCGTCGTCGTGGCGCGCGGCGATCGCGGGCGCCGCCGCGGGTGCGGCGGCCGTCTGCGCCCTCGCCGTCCTCTCCCGGCTGGACCCCGGCACGTTCGGCGCCGACGCCGCGGCCGACGCGTTCGGCATCAACCGCCTGAGCCGGCCCATCGGGTACTGGAACGCGCTCGGTGCCTGGGCGGGGATGACGGCCGCGCTGGGGCTCGGCCTCGGTGCCCACGCGCGCCACCCGGTCGCCAGGGCCGCCGCCACCGCGATCGTTCCTCTCGCGGCCGCGACCGCGTACCTCACGTACTCCCGCGCGTCGGTCGGCGGCACGGTCCTCGGCGTCCTCGTCCTGCTCGCGGTCAGCCGCAACCGCTGGACGCTCGCGCTGCACACCGCCGCCGCGGCCGCGGGCGCCGCGCTCGTCATCCTCACGATCCGCGACCACCCCGAGATCGCGCAGGCGACCGGGACGGCGGGCGCGGGGGCCGTCGCCCCGATGCTCGTCGGCGCCATGATCGGCGCGGGCATCGTCGCCGCCGTGTCCGGGTTGGCGGGCAGCGACCGCGTGCGCCTGCCCCGCACCGCCGGGCGCGTGGCGGGGATCGCCACCGCGGTGGTGCTCGTCGTCGCGACCGCCGGGGCGATCGCCGCGAACACCGACCGGATCGAGGACAGCCTCGAGAGCGCCCCGCTCACCGCCGAGGCGGGCGCGGTCGACGACCCCGCGGCGCGCCTGACGAACCTCAGCGGCACGAGGCCGAAGATCTGGGAGGTCGCCGGCGACGGCTTCAGGGACGACCCGTGGACGGGCTCGGGTCCCGGCACGTTCGAGTTCGTCTGGAGCCAGAGCGACGACGCCGCGGAGTTCATCCGCGACGGGCACTCGCTCTATCTGGAGACCCTGAGCGAACAGGGGATCCCCGGCTTCCTGCTGCTCCTCGGCTTCGTCGGCGGTATCGCCTGGGCGGCCGTCGGCGCGCTGCGGGCCTTTCCCGACGGGCCCGAGCGCGGCGGCGCCGCCGCCGCAACCGCGGCCCTCGCCGCGTTCCTCTTCGGCGCCGGAGTCGACTGGCTGTGGGAGGCGACGGCCGTCACCGTCCTCGCGCTCGTGCTCCTCGGCGCGCTGATCGCCGCCACCGGCCGGTCCGCTCCGCGGATGCGCGTGGCCGTGCGGATCCCCCTCGCGCTCGTCGCGCTCGTCGCGGGCCTGCTCCTGCTGCCGGGACTCGTCGGGCTCAGCGAGGTGCGCCGCAGTCAGGACGCGGCGCAGGATGGCGATCGTGCCGCCGCGCTGGACCACGCCACGCGCGCGGTCGAAGCGCAGCCATGGGCGGCGTCTGCGTACGTCCAGCGCGCGCTGGTCCTCGAGGGCCAGGGCCGGCTGAAGGCGGCGGCCGTGGACCTGCGCCGCGCCGTCGACCACGAGCCCGAGAACTGGCGCCAGTACCTGCTGCTGGCCCGCGTCGAAGCCGAGCGCGGGCGGCTACAGCCCGCCCTGAACGCCTACGGCGAGGCGCAGCGGCTGCGGCCGTCGAGCACGTTCGTGGGAGGCCAGGAGTGAGCGCGCTGTCATCCTGGGAGGCCGTGGTGCGTACCAACATGCGGATGCTCCGGCGGCTCGTTTCCCTGCTCGTGCTCGCTGCGGCGCTCGGCCCGGCGGCCGGGCCCGCGCACGCGCAGCGCTGCGAGGCGCCGCCCGGCACCGCCGCGGTGGACCAGTACTGCGAGACGATCCCCGAGGAGCGCGGGAGCACCCCGAGCGCGCGGTACGCCGAGTCCGGGACGCAGGGCGCCGAGCCGCAGACCCCACTCGGACAGCGGCTCGCGGCCCAGGGCTTCAGTGGTGTCGCGCTTGCGGCGTTCGTCGAGCGCACGCGTCCCGCCGGTGCGGTGCGCGGGGAGACCGCCGAACAGGGCGCGAGCCTCGAGGCCGCCCCGGACGGGCCGATCGCCGCCGTCCGCTCCTCGGTCGCGGCCGGGCCGGTGACCGGGACGGCGTTCCTCCTCGCCCTCCTCGCGATCGCCCTGCTCGTCGCCGCGCTCTGGGCGCTCGACCGCCGGCGCCCCCGCGACGACGGCTGACGGGCCGCGGTGCGAGCGTCGATCGCGATCCTCGCCGCGGCGGCGGCCCTCTGCACGCTGAGCGCCGCGCCGGCCCACGCCGCAGCTCCGCTGTCGACCGGCTTTCAGGACGGCGGGCTCGAGACGCTCAACGGCCCCGGCGAACTTGAAGCAGGCCTGGCCAACGCGCGCCGCGCGGGAGCGACCGTCTGGCGGTTCGGCGTGGTGTGGCGCGACGTCTCCCCCACCAAGCCGCCGTCGACCGCCGCCGCCCGCGACCCGTCGTGGGACGGGTACCGGTGGGACCGCATCGACCGCATCGTCCGCGCCGCGACAATGGCAGGCCTGCGCCCGCTGGGCACCGTCACCGTCGCCCCGGACTGGGCGGAGGGACCGAACCCGCCGCCGGCGTCCCCGTCGATGCGCGACGGCGCGTGGCGGCCGTCACCGACCTGGATGCGCGCGTTCGCGACCGCGCTCGCCACCCGCTACTCCGGGAGCCATCCGGATCCGCTCCTGCCGGTGTTCCCGCTGCCCCGTGTCCCCGCGTGGGAACCGTGGAACGAGCCGAACCTCAACCTCGAGCTCGCGCCGCAGTGGACGCGCAAGCGCGGTCGCTGGGTCGAGACCGGCCCGGAGCTCTACCGGCGGCTGCACAACGCCTTCTACGCCGGGGCGAAGGCCGCGGACCCCGGCGTCACCGTGATCGCAGGTGCCACGGCGCCCTACGGCGACGCGCCCGGCGGAGCCCGGATGGCGCCCGCGCGGTTCTGGCGCGCGCTCCTGTGCGTACGCGACGGGAAGGCCAGGCGGTGCGGGCGGACCGTGCGCCTCGACGCGGTCTCGCATCACCCGTACCCGATCGGCCCGCCGCGCCGCCACGCGCGCAACCGCGACGACATCACCATCCCGGACCTCGCGCGCATCACCCGCTGGCTGCGCCCCGCGGTGCGGGCGAAGACGATCCGGCCGGCGCGGACGACGATCCCGTTGTGGATCACCGAGTTCTCCTGGGACAGCCGCCCCGACCCCAACGGCCTGACCCTGGACCAGCAGGCCACCTACCTGCAGGGCGCGCTGTACGTCCTCTGGCAGCAGGGCGCCCGGACGGTCGTCTGGTTCAACCTGCGCGACCAGGCCCCGGACCCGAGCTATGCGGCGACGCTCCAGTCGGGCGTGTTCTTCCGGGGCCTGACGCCGCTGCTGGACACGCCCAAGCCGTCGTTCACCGCGATCCGCTTCCCGTTCACCGCGTACCGCAGCGCCGGCGTCGCGCGGCTGTGGGGCCGGGCACCGGCGGCCGGGGCGGTCATCGTCGAGGTCCGGCGCGGCGACGCCTGGGTGCCGGCGGCGACGCTCACCGCCGGGGCGAACCGCGTGTTCACCGGGCGCCTGCGTGCTGGCCCGAACGTCACACTGCGCGCCCGGCAGGGGACCGACGCGAGCC
>SYBY01000319.1 GCA_005788585.1 Actinomycetota bacterium
AATCATCACTGTCATCATCACCATCACCACCACACTCTCAGGTCGATTTGCTTCCGTCATTGGCCGCGCAGCCCATGCACCACTATGATCCTGAGCGAGCAAGACGGCCGGCGCGGCGCAGACCGCGGTCCAGGCGGTGGCGGCACTGGCCGCCGCCGCGCTGGTCGTGACGCCCGCACTGTCCGGGCACGCCCGTGCGACGGACCCGGTGGCCCTCAACGTCGCGGTCGACGCGCTGCATGTCGCCGCGATGTCGGCCTGGCTGGGCGGGTTGGTCCTGCTGCTGTTCGCCGTGCCGTTCGCGACGCGCGCGCTGGCCGAGCGCGACCGCACCCGCCTCCTCGCGGCCGTCCTGCAGCGCTTCTCGCCCGTCGCGCTCGTCAGCGTGGCGCTGCTCGTCGCGACCGGCGCCTACGGCTCGGTGGTCTATCTCTCCTCGGTCGCGGAGCTCGTCGACAGCGAGTGGGGCCGGCTCGTGCTCGCGAAGATCGTCCTGTTCGTCGTGCTGATCGGGCTCGGTGCGCTGAACCAGCGGCGCACGATGCCCCGGCTTCGGCGCCTGGCCGCAGAGGGTGCGCCACCGGGGAGCGACGGGCGCTTCCTGCGCAGCACCCTGCGCGCCGAGGTGGCGCTGGGCGTCGCGGTGCTCGCGGTGACGGGCGTGCTCGTGGGGATCAGCCCGCCCGCGGCCGGCGCCGGCGGCCCGGTCTCCATCGAGGAGTCCGTCGGCCCGCTGACGCTGCAGGCGACGGTGGATCCCGGCAGCGCCGGGGTCAACGGACTGCACCTCTACCTGCTGCAGGCCGACGGGCAGCCCTTCGACGGCACGAAGGAGCTGCGGATGTCCGCCGCGCTGCCGGAGGAGGACCTCGGCCCGATCGGCGTGACGCCACGGCGTGCGGGCCCCGGCCACTACGTCGTCGAGGCCCTGCCGCTGACCCCCGGCGGCGATTGGGAGCTGGCCGTGGCGGTCCGCGTCTCGGAGTTCGACCAGTACGACACGCGCCTGGACGTCCCGGTGCGATGAACGAAGGAGCACGACGCATGCGACCACGTCTCGCCGCCGTCCTGGCGGTCACCGCAGTCGCCGGAACGGGCGCCGCCGTCGCGGGGGCCCACACCCAGGCCGCGCGCACCTACCCCGTGAACGGGGCGGTCGTGAGCGAGCGCACCTCGAAGGCCACGATCACGTTCGGGCAGGTCGTCCGCAGCGGGACGATGACCGTGCGCGGGCCGCGCGGCGTCGTCTCCCGCAAGGCGCGGGTCAGCAGCAAGGACCGGCGCAAGCTCTCCGCGACGCTGAAGCGGCCCCTGGCCGACGGGCGGTACCGCGTGACGTGGCGCATCAAGGCCGCCGACGGCCACACCCAGAGGGGATCATGGTCATTCCGCGTTCGTTGATTCGAGCGGCTGTCGCCGCAGCCGCGGGCCTCGCGCTCGTCGTGGCGCCCGCCGGCGCCCACGTGCAGGTCCGCCCCGCCGAAGCCGCGCCGGGCGATCCCGTCCTGTGGACCGTGCTGGTCCCCAACGAGCGTGATGTCCCGACCACGCGCGTCGAGCTCGCAATCCCGGCGGGGGTGTTGCCGTTCGCCTACGAGCCGCTGCCGGGATGGACGCGGCGCGTCACCAAGAACGACGATCAGTCCACGCGGTCGGTGGTCTGGAGCGGGCGCCTGGAGCCCGAGGAGGTTCTGGCGACCCAGTTCCTCGCGACGACGCCGGACGCGGAAGGCCCGATCAGCTGGAAGGCGATCCAGACCTACGCCGACGGGCAGAAGGTGCGCTGGATCGGCGGACCGGACACGGAGGAGCCGGCCGCGGTCACGCGGATCTCGGCGTCGGCGCCGCGTCAGAACGCCGGTGGTGAGGGCCTTGGGACGCCGGCTGAGGCGTCGCCCGCCGCCGCGTCCGAGGATTCCACGGACGACGACGGCGGGGACGGCCTGGCGATCGTGGCCCTCATCACCGGGGGGAGTGCGCTGCTGATGAGTGCCGCGGCCCTGCTCCTGGCACGCCGGAAACCGGCGTGACCGAGAAATATGCCTACGCCGCCGCTGCCTCGGCGACGCAGGCACCATGGCGGGTACCCACTCTCCCAGCGACCTAAAACACGTGAGCGCTACGAGCCGGCACTCTCGGCGACATACGCCGCCACGGCCGCGATCTCCGCGTCGTCGAGCTGGCCGTCGAAGGCCGGCATGCCGCCGCCTCCGCTCTTGACCTTGGCCTCGACGGTGGCGGCATCCGGCTGGACCTCGTCGAGGTTCGGCCCGAAGCTGCCGTTCGCGTCGGCGTCGGCCAGCGTGTGGCAGCTCGCGCAGTTCGCGGCGAAGATCTCCTTGCCGTCCGCGGAGGCCGTCGCCCCCCCGCCGGACGTGGCCGTCGTCTCTGCGGGCGTGCTGCTCGCGCCGCCGCCGCTCTCCTCGTCGTCTCCGCCGCATCCGGCGGCGACGAGGGCGAGCGCGCAGGCGCCGGCGGCAAGAGCGTGGGCGAGGCGGAGTCGAGGGCGCATGGGCCGCATCGTACTCCCGCCGGGAGCGCTGATGTGCGGTGTCAGTTCAGCGTGGCGCGCAGCGCGCCGAGCCGCAGCCGCGCCTGCTGTGCGTCGTGCGGGGCCAGCGGCAGGGTGAACGTGGCCTCGGCGGCGCGCAGCGCCAGGCCGATGTCGCCGCCGCGGACTCCGCGGTCGACGAGCTCCGCGACGATGGCCGAGCCGAGCTGGTGCGGGCACCGCCACGCCAGCGGGCCGATCGGGACCGCGCGGATGCGGTCGTCGCCGGTGCGGCTGAAGTCCAGGCCCATCGGCTCGGCGATGCGGCGGTGTGCCACGACGTGCCCGCCGTCGTGGGCGGCCACACCCAGGTCCAGGCCGGCGCGCCGGGAGATGTCCAGCGCGATCGCTGTGAGCGCGAGCGGGTGGCCGGCGCCGTGTTCGAGGACGCGGTCGACGCGAAGTTCGTCGTGGCTGAGGCCGGTCGTGACCGTGCGCAGCGGTTCCATGGTCATGAAGACCTCGGCGATCTGCTCCCGCGCAGGCAGCGCGTCGGCGCCCTGGAGCTCGACGGCGAGCTCGTCGAGCGCGGCGTTGGCGGCACCCTCCTGGGCGGGGCAGAGCCGCGAGGCCAGCCGCAGGGCGAGCTGGGCGTGGGAGGGGGCGAGCGTGCTCGCGCCCGCGGGTGCGCCGGAGAAGATGGGCTCCATGGTTAGGGGAGCCTAACACCAACCGCCAGAGTCGGGATGCGCGGATGCGAACCGTACGGCATTGGTAAGGTTGCCGCATGATGCAAGGTAAACTTAACAGGCTGAAGCAGGGTGCCCCACGAGCTGTCGCCGCGGTGATCGCGGTCGTCGCGCTCGCCGGACTGGCCGCGCCGGCCGCGCAGGCCGCGCCGTCCCGCGTGGTGGCCCTCGAGTGGGAGTACGTCGAGGACCTGCTCGCGGTCGGGATCACGCCCGTCGGTGCCGCGGACCTCAAGGGCTTTCGCACCTGGATGCCGGTCCGCCTGCCCGGCGGAGTCCGCGATGTCGGGACCCGGCAGGAGCCGAACCTGGAGCGCATCGCCGCGCTGCGGCCCGATCTCATCATCACGCCGACCTTCCGCAGCGCGCAGACCATCGACACGCTGCGCAAGATCGCGCCGACCATGGCGCTCGAGCCCTACCCCGCGGGCCGCCGCACCGATGAGCAGTACAACGCGATGGTCAACAACTTCCGGCGGATCGCCAAGCGGGTCGGTCGCACGTCACGTGGCGAGAGGGTGATCACGCAGCTGGCCCGGACCCAGCGCTCGCTGAAGGCCAAGCTCAGGCGCGGCGGTCGCGCCGGCATGCGCATCACCGTCGTGCAGCCCGGTGGCTCGGTCGGCTCGCCCCAGCTACGGCTGTTCACCCGCAACTCGCTGACGAACGGCGTGCTGCGACGCCTGGGCCTGCGCAACAACTGGACGGTGAAGAACGAGAAGTACGGCTTCTCGACGGTCGGCATGGAGGCGCTGCGGCGCGTGCAGAACGGGTGGGCCGCGTTCATCTACCCGGCGCAGTACGAGTCGACGGTCAAGCGGCTGACGTCGCAGTCGTCGTTTCGCAGGCTGACCATGGTCAAGCGCGGCCGGGTGCGCACGATGCCGGGGAACACGTGGCCCTTCGGCGGCCCGATCTCCACGCGCGTGTACGCCGAGCGCCTGACGGCGGCGCTGCTGCGCACGTGACGCGATGACGCGCCGGTCGGCCGTCTGGGCGGCGGGCGGGGTCCTCGCGCTTCTGCTCGCCGCGTTCGCCGACGTCCTGCAGGGTTCGGGCGGCATCCCGGCCCAGACGGTGCTCGATGCGCTCTTCTCGCCGTCGGGCCATCCCGACGAAACGCTGGTCTACGACCTGCGCCTCCCGCGGGCGGTCGCCGGCGTCGTGGCCGGTGGCGCGCTGGCGGCGGCCGCGGTCCTGCTCCAGCGCATCACGGCGAACCCGCTGGCCGAGTCCTCGACGCTCGGCCTGACGGCGGGCGGCTCGCTGGCGGTCACGGTCGCGGCGGCCTACTTCGCGACCGAGCCCGGCGTCACCACGCTGGGCGCGGCGTTCGCCGGCGTGCTGCTCGGCGTGCTGCTCATCGCGGCGCTCGCCGCGACGTCAGGCGGCGGCAGCGTGCGGCTGATCCTCGCCGGTCTGGCGGTGAACCTCGCGCTCGCGGCGGTGACCGCGACGGTGCTGCTGGTGCGCGAGGCCGAGACGTCGGGGTTGTTCCTCTGGGGGGCGGGCTCGCTGTTGCAGCAGGGCTGGAGCGACGTGCGGGTCGCCGGGCCGGTCGCGGCGGTCGCGGTGGTCGCGGCCCTGCTGCTCGGGCGCGCGCTGGACGTCGCGGCGCTGGGCACGAGCACCGCGCGGGCGCTGGGCCAGCGCACCGGCCTGGTGCTCGGCGCGGCCGGGCTCGTCGCCGCGCTGCTGACGGCTGCCTCG
>SYBY01000320.1 GCA_005788585.1 Actinomycetota bacterium
CTGGAGGTCACCACGCGGCAGCAGGTCGAGCACCAGGTCACCGAGGAGGTCACCGGCCTCGACCTCGTGCGTCTGCAGCTCGAGGTCGCGGCGGGCGCGCCGATCCCCGACCACGCGCTGGAGCCCGAGCCCGCCGGCCACGCCATCGAGGTGCGGCTCTACGCCGAGGACCCGGCGGCGGACTTCCTGCCGCAGACCGGGCGGCTCACCCGCCTGGTGTTCCCGGACCGTGGGGGCTTGCGTGTCGACGCGGGCGTCGCGTCCGGTTCGGTCGTGTCCGTCCACTACGACCCGATGGTCGCCAAGGTCATCGCCTACGCCGAGACGCGCGAGGAGGCCGCACGGGTGCTGGCCGCGGCGCTGCGCGAGGCACAGATCGACGGGCTGAAGACGAACCGCGACTTCCTCGTGCGGCTCCTCGAGGACCCGGCGTTCCTTGCGGGAGACGTCGACACGCACTTCCTCGACCGGGCCGAAACGGCTGTGCTCATCACGCCCCTGCTCGATGAGGCCGAGCGGCGGGTCGCGGCGGTCGCCGCGGCGCTGTCCGCGCAGGCGACGTCCCGGGCGGCGGCGGGCGTGCAGCAGACGCTGCCGTCGGGGTGGCGCAACAACTCGTCCCAGGACCAGGCGATCGAGTTCGGCTACGGCGAGGACCAGCTGGCGGTCGGCTACCGCTTCGACCGGCACGACGGGCTCGCGCACGTCGCGGTCGACGGCGAACCGCTCGCCGGCGCGGTGCGGCTGCTGCGCGCCGAGCCCGGCGTCGTCGAGCTCGAGCTCGACGGCATCCGCCGCGCGTTCACGGTGCGCTCGCAGGACGGAGCCGTGCACGTCAGCGGCCCGGCGGGGCAGTGCGATCTCATCGAGATCGAGCGCTACCCCGACCCGGCGGCGCAGACCGCGCCCGGGTCGCTGCTCGCGCCGATGCCCGGCAGCGTCGTGCGCGTGGATGTGGCCGTCGGCGACACCGTCACCGCGGGTCAGCCGCTGCTCGTCCTCGAGGCGATGAAGATGGAGCACGAGATCGTGGCACCCGACGAGGGCGTCGTGACCGTGCTGTCCGTGCAGGCCGGCGCGCAGGTCGACGCCGGGGCCGTGCTCGCCGCCATCGAAGGGGCGGAGGCGTGAGCCAGCCTGTGGCTGACATCCGGTCCCGGGCACCCGCCGGGTTCATACATTCACAGGAGGACGCATGGCGCTGACTACCATCCACCTACCGCTCGCCGCAGACGAGGAGGAGGTCGCGCTGCGTGAGGCGGTCGCCGGCATCTGCTCCGACTTCGGGCCCGCCTACGCCCGCGCGTGCTTCAATCGCGGCGAGCCGATGCGCGATCTCTGGCTCGCCCTGGGTGACGCAGGCTTCGCTGGCGCGAACATCCCCGAGGAATGGGGCGGCGGCGGGCTCGGCCTGCGCGGCTTGGCCATCGTCGCCGAGGAATGCGCCGCGGCGGGTGCGATCTCCATCATGCTCGTGCTTTCTTCGGGAATGGCTGGCACCATGCTCGCCCGTCACGGCACGGACCACCAGCGCGACCGCTGGCTGCGCGGCATCGCGGCAGGCACGACGAAACTCGCCTTTGCGATCACCGAGCCGGATGCCGGGACGAACTCGCACAATCTCCGCACCGACCTGCGCCGCGACGGTGATCGTTATCTGCTGCGGGGCCAGAAGACCTTCATCTCCGGGGTGGAGGACGCCGAGGGCGTGCTCGTCGTCGCGCGTGTCCGGGGCGAGGATGGGGCGCTCGGGCCGCCGACGCTGTGCATCATCGACACCGACGCGCCCGGTTTCGCCCGCGAAGCGATCCCCATGCCATACATGGGGCCCGATCGGCAGTGGACGCTCTTCTTCGACGACGTCGCCGTCGACGCTGACCGCATCGTCGGCGGCGAGAGTGCCGGTCTGCGGGTCATCTTCGACGCGCTGAACCCCGAGCGGATCATCATCGCCGCCGGGCTGAACGGCACGGCGCGCCTGGCGCTCGACAAAGCGGCCGGGTACGCCCGTGAGCGCGAGGTGTGGGGCGTTCCGGTCGGGACTCACCAGGCGGTCGCCCACCCGCTGGCGAGGTCCAAGATCGAGCTGGAGCTCGCACGGCTCATGACCGACAAGGCGGCGGTGCTCTTCGACGCCGGATCGCCGGATGCGGGGAGCGCCTCGAACATGGCGAAGTACGCTGCGGCCGAAGCGGCAACCCATGCGATCGATCGCGCGATCCAGACGCACGGCGGCAACGGGTTCACCATCGAGTACGGGCTCTCGGATCTCTGGTGGTTCGCGCGGCTCATGCGCACGGCGCCCGTGAGCGAGCAGATGGTCCTCAACCACGTGGCCCAGCACGAACTCGGGCTACCGAGGAGCTACTGATGAGCGACCCCGTGCGCTACGCCGTCGCCGATCACGTGGCGACGATCACCATGGACGACCCCGACGTCCGCAACGCGCTCACCGGCGAGATGCTCACCGGCCTGCGCGCCGCGGTCGACCGGGCCGTCGCCGATGACGAGGTCCGCTGCATCGTCCTGGCCTCCAGCCACCCGAAGGTGTGGTGCGCGGGCGGTGATCTGAAGGGCTTCGCCAGCGAGACGGCGCTCATCGAGAAGTTCCGCGGCTTCGAGGACTTCGTTGGGCTGTTCGCGGCGATCACCGACTGTCCGAAGCCGACGCTCGCCGCGATCGGCGGCCACGCGCTGGCGGGCGGGATGGGGCTGGCGATGTGCTTCGATCTCATCCTCGCGTCGGAGGACGCGACGTTCGGGACGCCCGAGATCAACATCGGCGCGTTCCCGTTCATGATCATGGCGGTCATCTACCGCAACGTCCCGCGTAAGCGGGTCAACGAGTTGCTGATGCTCGGCGAGCGGATCACCGCGCAGGAGGCGAAGGACCTCGAGTTCGTCAACCGGGTCGTCGCGCCCGGCGAGTTCGACGCGACGGTCGCCGAGTGGGCGGGCAAGCTCGCGGCCAAGTCGCCGCTGCTCATGCGGATGGGCAAGGAGGCGATGGCGCGCCAGCGCGATCTCGGCCTGCACGACGCGCTGGACTACCTGCGCGGCCAGCTCGCGCTGGCGCAGTCGACGGATGACATCAAGGAGGGCGTCACGGCGTTCTTCGAGAAGCGCGAGCCGCATTGGACGGGGCGATGAAGGACAAGATCACGCTCGGCTCGTGGGCGGGGATGTGGGGCGATTCGCCGAGCGTGCCGCGCCAGCTGCTCGACGGGGCGGAGCTTGACTACCTCGTGGGCGACCATCTCGCCGAGATCACGATGGCGCTGCTAGCGCGCGCTCGCGCGGAGGACCCGGCGAAGGGGTTCATCCCCGACATCGTTCGGGCGCTCTCGCCGCTGCTCGGCGAGCTTTCCGAGCGCGGGGTGAGGGTTGTGACGAACGGCGGCGGGCTGAACCCGGCTGCGGCCGCCGACGCCCTGCGCGCCGCCGCCACAGAGGCGGGTGTGCCGCTGCGCGTCGCGCACGTCGAAGGCGATGACCTCCTTGCGCGGGCCGGCGAGCTGCGCGACGCCGGCGCGCGGGACATGTTCACCGGCGAGCCGCTGCCCGATGCGGTGCTGACGATGAACGCGTACCTCGGCGCGCGGCCGATCGCCGAGGCGCTCGCGCGCGGCGCGGACATCGTCGTCACCGGCCGCTGCGCTGACAGCGCGGTGATCCTTGGCCCGCTCATGCACGAGTTCGGCTGGTCCGACGACGACCACGACCTGCTGTCGGCGGGCAGCCTCGTCGGCCACCTCGTCGAGTGCGGGCCGCAGAGCCTCGGCGGGCTGTTCACCGACTGGGAGGACGTCCCGGGCTGGGAGAACATGGGCTACCCGGTCGTCGACTGCTTTCCCGACGGGACGGCGACGATCACCAAGCCCGCGGGTACCGGCGGCCTTGTCACCCCGGCGACGGTCGGCGAGCAGCTGCTCTACGAGATCGGCGATCCGGGCGCGTACGTCCTCCCGGACGTCGTCTGCGACTGGCGCGAGGTGACGCTCAAGCCGGACGGGCCCGACGTCGTACGGATCGCCGGGGCGAAGGGCCGGCCGCCGACCGGCACGTACAAGGCGACGACGACGGTCCTCGACGGCTTCCGGCTGTTGTTCGCGTTCCTCGTCTACGGCGGCGACGCGACCGGTCGCGGGCGCCGCGCCGCCGAGGCGATGCTCGCGCGCGCAGCGCGCATCGGGGCCGAGCAGGGGGCGGGCCCGCTGACCGAGACAAGCGTCGAGGTCGTCGGCAGCGGCGACCTCACGGGCCGGGTGCGCACGTCCGACGAGGCGGTCGTGAAGATCGGGGTCAGGAGCCCGGATGCGAACGCGCTGAAGGTCCTCGGCCGCGAGATGGCGACGTTCGGGCTCGTCGTGCAGGGCATGACGGGGATCGCGGGCGGCCGGCCGAAGCCCCAGCCGGTGCTGCGGCTCGTGCATGTCCTCGTGCCGAAGGCCGACGTGCCCGCGCGGGTCGTGCTCGACGGCGAGCCCGCGGACGTGCCGGTCGCGATCGGCGCCGGCCCGGCGGAGGCGACGCCGCCGCTCCCCGAGCCGGCGGGCGAGCCCGCAGCGCCGGAGGGCTCGGTCCGCGTGCCCTTGCGGCAGATCGCGTGGGCGCGCAGCGGCGACAAGGGCAACGACGCGAACATCGGCCTCATCGCCCGCCGCCCCGAGCTCGCCCCGATCCTGCGCGACCAGGTGACGGCCGCCCGGGTGGCGGAGCTGTTCGGTCCCGACGGTGAGGTTCGCCGGTGGGAGCTGCCGGGGCTGCATGCGATCAACATCCTGCTCGGGGACGTGCTCGGCGGGAAGGGCGGCACGTCATCGCTGCGCTACGACCCGCAGGGCAAGAGCTACGGCGCGACGCTGCTCGACCTCGAGGTCGACGTCCCGGCTGCAATGGTCTGATCGGCCGGGGCCCACCCGGGGCCGGCGCGGCACCTGCCGCCCGGCGCACCTGTGGGTCCCGGCCCGGCCGGCTGATATGGGGAGTGGTTTGTCAAGTCGGCAGCGGTGATCATGCCGTTGCCGGCTGTTGGTGTGCTGTGGTTCGGGGTGGGGGTGGCGGCCGGAGCGGCGAGGGCGCTTCGGGCAGCGTGTCGATGCCGCGCATGCACCGCAGCCGGTGCGACCATCGCGGCCCACTGCTCGTCCTGGGCGTGCTCGGCGATCAACGCGTCGAGGCGGTCGCGGCGCGCCAGCAACACCTCGTGGCAGGCCTGGTACTCGCCGAACACGACCCGGGCGAGCGGATCGCCCAAGTCGATCGACGCAAGCCACGCGGCGTGACGCTGGGACGCCCACGGCTGCCCGGGACCGTCGTAGACGTGGCCGCGTCGCAGCAGCAGCAGGGTCTGTCCGATGAAGTGTGTGTGGTCGTGGTGATGCGACTTTGGTGTCGTGCTGCCAGGTCGTCTGAGACGGGAGCCCCGAAGGGGCGAGCGGCTCGGACGACCCGGCGGGCGGCCCGAGAAGGGACTACCCATCACCATGAGCAACATGCAGTCCAAGCGGCCCCCGAACGAGGGGTCCCAGTCGTCGTCGCAGGACGCTGAGGCGGTCATCGACCGGCTCGCCGGCCTGCTGCCCGATGACGCCCTGCAGGACGCGCTGGAGGGCTTGGAGCCCGAGCAGATCACCGGCCCCGGGGGCTTGCTGACGCAGCTCGCCGGCCGTGTGATCGAGACCGCGCTGGACGCCGAGCTGACCGACCATCTCGGCCACCTGCCCGGCGGCGTCCCGCAGAGCAGCAACGTCCGCAACGGCGCCACCAGCAAGACGGTGCAGACCGACCTCGGCGAGGTCCGCGTCAAGAGCCCACGCGATCGGGATGGCTCGTTTGAGCCGAAGCTGGTGGGCAAGCGCCAGCGCCGCCTCGCCGGCTTGGACGACAAGATCATCGCCATGTACGCGGGCGGGATGACCGTCCGCGACATCTCCGATCACCTGTCCGATCTCTACGGCGTCTCGGTGGGCCGCGACACGATCTCGCGCGTCACCGATGCGGTCCTCGAGGACGTCCAGGCGTGGAAGACCCGGCCCTTGGACAGGGTCTATCCGATCGTCTATTTCGACGCGATGTTCGTGAAGGTCCGAGAAGACCGCAGCGTCCGCGCTAGGGCCTGCTACCTCGCCCTCGGCGTCACCTGCGACGGCGAAAGGGAGGTGCTCGGCATCTGGTGGCAGGACACCGAGGGCGCGAAGTTCTGGCTCGCCGTCCTCAACGACCTCAAGCGCCGCGGCGTCGAGGACGTCCTCATCTCCTGCGTGGACGGGCTGAAGGGCTTCCCCGAAGCGATCGAGGCGACGTTCCCACGGGCGTGGGTGCAGACCTGCATCGTCCACCTGATCCGCAGCAGCCTGCGCTACGTCAACTACAAAGACCGCAAGAAGGTCGCCTCCGCGCTGCGCCCGATCTACTGCGCCGCCAACGCC
>SYBY01000321.1 GCA_005788585.1 Actinomycetota bacterium
CCATCCTTCACGGTGGCGCGGACAGGACAGCCCTCAGGTGGCCGGGCTGGCCGTCGCGTCGCTCACCGCAAACGCCCTCGCGATCGCCTTCACCGTGGTGTTCGCGCGGGTGCTCGGGGAGGAAGACTACGGATCTCTCGCCGCGTTGACGTCCTGGCTGCTCATCCTCGGCGTTCCCGGCTCCGCGCTCCAGGTCGCGGCGGCGCGCGACGTGGCTGCTGGGAGGTACGGGGACGGTCCGAGGCTGGCGGCCGTGACACGCCGCTGGATCCGTCCGGTCATCCTAGCCGCCGTCGCGCTGACCCTCCTGAGCATCCTGGCGCGTGAGCAGCTCGCGGCGATCACCGGCGTCGACGAGGTCTGGGCAGCCGCGCTCGTGCTCCCGGGAGCCTGCGCATGGTTCGCCCTGTGCCTGCTGCGCGGCGTCCTCCAGGGCGACGGAGCGATCGCCGCCGTGGCGTGGAGCATCGTCGCGGAAGCCACCGGCCGCGTCATCTGCGGGCTGTTGCTGCTCGGCTTCGGTGCGGGCGTCGTCGGCGCCTTCGCCGGCACGCCGCTGTCGTTCACGATCGCAGCGGGGGCGCTCTTCGTCGTGCTCCGCCGCCGTGTGGGCGAGCCCGATGCCGACCGTGAGGGCGACGGGCTCCATCGCCTCGCCGCCGGAGCGTGGTCGGCGATCATCGCGCTGACGCTGCTCATGGTGCTCCAGAGCCTCGACGTCATCATCGCCAAGCACCAGCTCCCCGATGACGAAGCCGGCTCCTACACCGCCGCTGCGGTTGCCGCGAAGGTCCTCATCTGGGTCGCGATCGGCCTCGCGGTCTACGTCGTGCCCGAGGCGTCACGGCGCGCGTCGCGCGGCGCAGCGCCGTTCGGCGCGCTCGCCCGGGCGCTCGGGGCGATCGGCCTCCTCGCGGTGCCCGTCCTCCTCATCTTCCTGGCAGCGCCCGAGCTGCTGCTGCGGCTGGGCTTCGGCATCGACTACGAGGACGCGGCCCCCGCCCTGCTGCCGCTCGGGACCGCGATGACGCTGCTGGCCTGCTGCTACCTATCCGGCCAGTACCTCCTCGCGCTGCGCCACTGGACGTTCCTGTTCGTCCTCGCCGCAGCCGTGCTCTTCGAGCTGACCGGGCTGCTGGTCCTCGGCGACGGGTACCGCGCCATCGCCCTCGTGGTCCTCGCCGTCCAGTCCGCGGGGATGCTGATGATGCTCGCGCTCGCCGCACGCGCGGTCCCCCGCGGAACCGTCGCCGAGGTGCCGGTGTGATCGCGCGCGGCGCTCTCATCCTGGTCGCACTCGCCGCCCTCGCGTTTCTCGTCCCGCAGGCGCTGGAGGAGCGCGACCTGCGTCGCGGCCGCGCGCTCGCGCCCGACGCCGCGTCGTCCACGCAGGCCCGCGAGGCGCTGCGTTCGGCCCGCCGCCACAGCCTCTCGGGCGAGCCGCGCATCCTCGAAGCCCAGCTGCTGCTCTTCGGCAGCCGCCCGGACGAGGCGCTGGCCGTCGTCCTCCCCGTCGCCCGCCGCGAACCGGAGAACCTGCTGGCGTGGCGGACGGTCGCGGCCGCCGCGCGGCTGCGCGGCGACCTGACCCTGCAACGTGAGGCGGGCGAGCGGCTCGCCGCTCTGGACCCGCGATCGGCCTAGTGCAGCTCGCGGCGCCCGGCGAACTGGGCGACGGCGAAGCCGCCGACGACGAGGCCCTGCAGCACGATCCACACCGTGCCGGTGGTGGTCGGCTCGTTCCAGACCGCGGCGACGATGAGCGAGTCGATCGCCCAGACCGCGTTGCCGACGACGATCGCCAGGACGGTGCCTCGCCGCGGGGTGCGCGCGACGAGCGCCACCACGGCGGCGTAGACGAGCATGAAGACGCCGAGCCCGCGCAGCAGGGGCTCGGACAGGCCGAGCAGGTCGCTCAGCGGCGCGGCGGCGGCGAGGTACGCGAGGCCGTTGGCACCCGAGACGACCGCGTCGGTGACGAGCGCGGGGCGCAGGATGCCGCGGCGTGACGAGGCGGCGGGGACGGCGGTGGTGGGCTGGGCGGCTGCGGACATGACGGGCCTCTCCAAGGTCGATGACCCGACCAGCGTCCCGCACAGAGGGAAGGGCGTCGATTACCCGTCGGGTAATGCCGCTGCGTACGCCGCGAGGCGGGCCGCCGTCGCGTCGTCCGCCGGGAAGAACGTCTCGATCGCGAGCTCGCTGGCGGTGACCTCGGCCGCGATGCCGAAGGTCGCGAGCGTCGAGATGAACCGCAGCGGGGTGCCGTCGGGCTCGTAGAACAGCAGCGAGATCGCGATGTCGACACCCGGCGGGGGTTCGGCGGAGGGCTCGGGCGCGGGGTACGCCGCGAGCTCCTCGTGCAGCGCCAGCAGCGCCGGGTCCCCCGTGAACACCGCCTGCTGGCGCAGCCGGTCGAGCAGGTGCGGCCGCAGCTCGTCGAGGTTGCCGATCCGTCGGGCCAGTCCGCCGGGATGCAGCGTCAGCCGCAGGACGTTCAGCGGCGGTGTGAGGAGCTCGGGGTCGACGCCGTCGATGAGCAGCCCGACCATCCGGTTGCCCGCGACGAGCTCCCAGTGGCGGTCCACCACGATCGCCGGTGCGGGCTCGTGGGCGCGCAGCAGGCGCTCCATCGCGTCGCGCACGCCGGCGAGCTCCGGGGCGTCGAGGTCGTGCTCGGCGTAGGCGGGCGCGTGGCCGGCGGCGAGCAGCAGCGCGTTGCGGTCGCGCAGCGGGACCTCGAGCTGCTCGGCGAGGTGCAGGACCATGTCGGCGCTCGGGCGCGAGCGGCCCGTCTCGACGACGCTCAGGTGCCGTGCCGAGACGCCCGCCTCCAGGGCGAGCTCCTGCTGGCTCAGGCGCCGGCGCTGTCGCCAGTCGCGCAGGAGCGGCCCGACGCCGGACACCGCGGAGATCGTGCTCACGCCCCGGCACGCTACCGCCGCCAGGTCAAGAGGTCACCTACCTCCGGGGTCATGGGTCCGGCGCGGCGAGCGCGAGCAGGAGCCCCATCGCCGCGAGCGCGGGGATCGTGACCGCGGGCATCTCCCAGTCCCAGTCGACGCAGGCGTGCACCGCCCAGACGAGCACGATCGCGGCGGGTCCGGCGGCCAGCTCGTGCCGGCGGCGGGCGGCCACCGCCCCCGCCGCGACCGCGGCACCGAAGGCCAGCAGGAACAGGAGGCCGGCGATCCCGAGCTCGGCCAGGGTCTCGATCGGGAGCGAGTGCGCGTCGCGCACCGGCTCGTCGATATCGCGGTCGCGCAGCCACACCACGCCGAAGCCCCCCGCCCCCGTGCCCGTGAGCGGATCGTCGGCGGCGGCGTTCAGGGCGACGCGCCAGTACGCATAGCGGTTGGAGTCGGTGGACGCGAGGCGGTCGGCCGTCGCCCCGGTCGTCGGGGTTCCGACGCCGGGCCCGCGCTCGAGGCCGACGACGAGCACCAGTGCACCGAGGACGAGCGCGGCCGCGGCGAGGGCGGGGATCGTGACCGCGGGCATCTCCCAGTCCCAGTCGACGCAGGCGTGCACCGCCCAGACGAGCACC
>SYBY01000322.1 GCA_005788585.1 Actinomycetota bacterium
GCCACCCGCACGACGAAGGTCCAGATCTCGCTCGGCGTCCTGGACTTCGCCGACCCCGACGACGCCACGCTGCTGACGAACTACTTCGAGAAGCCGAACATCGAGTACGAGTCCTCGATGGGCGTCTACTGCTTCGACCCGAGGGTGAAGGAGTTCATCACGCCCGGCGAGCGGCTCGACTTCCCCGACCTCATGCTGCGCCTCGTCCACGAGGGCGAGAAGGTGCGGGCGTGGCGGTCCAACGACTTCTGGCTCGACATCGGGCGCCCCGAGGACTACGAGCAGGCCCAGGACGACATCGAGGCGCTGCATGACCGCCTGATCCCGGAGTAGGGATGACGCGCGACATCGTCTGCGTCGGCTTCAACGACTGGGAGACGGAGCTGTGGACGAACCAGCACCACCTCATGGCGCGGTTCGCCGCCTCTGGCGCCAACGTGCTGTTCATCGAGTCGCTCGGCCTGCGGCGGCCCACGGTCGCCGGGCGCGACGTCTCGCGGATGGCGCGCCGGCTGGTGCGCGGCCTGCAGCCACCCCGCGAGCGCGACGGGGTGCACGTCCTCTCCCCGCTGGTGATCCCGCTGCACGGCAAGGCGGCGGTCCGGCGGGTCAACGCGCGGCTGCTGCCGGCCCTCGTGGGCCGCGCGGCGCGGCGGCTGGGCATGGACCGGCCGATCCTGTGGGGCTACGTCCCCCAGGCCGAGGCGCTGCTCGACGTGCTCGATCCCTCGCTCGTCGTCTACCACTGCGTCGACGACATCGCGACGCAGGAGGGCATCGACACGGCGTCCTTCCGCGCAGCCGAGGAGCGCTTCGCGCGGCGGGCGGATCTCGTCCTGGCCAGCGCGCCGAGGCTCGCCGAGCGCATGCGGCAGCTGAGCGACCACGTCATGTACGCGCCGAACGTGGCCGACACGGGCGCGTTCGCCGCGGCGCTGCAGGATGGGCCCGTCGATCCCGCCGTCGCGGCGCTCCCCGGGCCGCGGCTGGTCTTCACGGGCGCCATCGCCGAGAAGAAGCTCGACCTCCCACTGCTGCGTGACGTGGCCCGTGCACGGCGCGACTGGAGCCTCGTGCTGGTCGGACCGGTCGGTCTGGGTGACCCGCATACGGACGTTGCGACGCTCCAGGCTGAGCCCAACGTGCATCTGCTCGGGGCCCGGCGCTACGAGGAGCTGCCGGCCGTCCTGCGCGGTGCCGACGTCACGCTCATCCCGTACCGCGCCAGCGACCTGACGGCGAGCATCTTCCCGATGAAGGTCTACGAGTACCTCGCTGCCGGCCGGCCGGTGGTGGCGACGCCGCTGCCCGCGCTGGAGGGCGTCGACGAGATCACGGTCGCCGACGGCGCCGACGCCTTCGTCGCGGCGGTCGAACAGGAGCTCGCGGCGGACAGCCCCGACCGTCGCGCCGCCCGCTCGGCCGCCGCGGCCGCCCACTCGTGGGACGCGCGCCTCGCGGAGATCACCTCCGCGCTGGACCGGCTGGGCGCATGACCCGCACGGTGCTCGCCACCCCGTACGCGCCGACCGGGGCCACGGGCGGCTCGCGCCGGGTCATCTCGCTGCTCGCCGCCCTGGACCGGCTGGGGCCGGTGACGCTCGCCTATGTCCCGTTCTCCGGCGAGGAGCCGTCCCGCGAGCTGGCCAGGCTCGAGAACCTCGACATCGTCGCGGTCGCCCCGTCGCGCGGCGCCGGCCGCCTACGGGCCTACGCGCGGGCGCGGGTCGCCGGGGCACCCGACGGATTCGCCCGGGGCGCGTCGTCCGAGCTCGCCGCCGCTGCCGTCGCCGCAGCCGGGCCGGACGGCCGGATCCTCGCCGACGGCCTGAGCGCCAGCGCGTCACTGCTGGGCGTCATGCGGCGCAGGCCGGTCATCTACTGCGCGCAGAACCTCGAGTCCGGGTTCCGGGGCGAGCTGGGCGACGACGGCGGGGGCGGGGCCGGCCTGGAGCGCTTCGAGCGCCTGCTGCTGCGGCGCGCGGCGCAGACCTGGGTGCCGTCCCCCCGCGAGGTCGACCTGGCACGTGAGCTGGCCCCGGGGGCCGACGTCCTGTACGTCCCGAACGTCGTGGACGTCGCACGCATCACCACGGTCGGCCCGCGCCGCGGAGCCCGGCGCCTGCTGTTCGCCGCCGATCACACCTATCCGCCGAACCGCGACGCGCTGGGCTGGCTGCTCGACGAGATCATGCCCGAGGTCTGGGCGCGCGAGCCCGCCGCGATCCTGACGCTCACGGGCCGTGGCCTGCCCGACGAGCTGGACCACGTCGACTCCCGGATCGAGGCCCGCGGCTTCGTCGACGACCTCCCCGCCGTCTATGCGGCATCGGACGCCGTGATCGTCCCGCTGCGCCTCGGCGGCGGTTCCCCGCTGAAGTTCATCGAGGCCCTCGCCTGCGCGTTGCCCGTCATCGCCACGCCCAAGGCCGCGGCCGGCCTCGAACTGGTCGCCGGCGAGGACTACCTCGAGGGGAACGACCCGTCCTCGCTCGCCGACGCGGCGGTGTCCGCGTTCGGCCCCGCGGGTGACCGGATAGGGGCGGCGGGCCGGGACGCCGCAGAACGGCGATACTCCCTGGAAGCACTGACCGAAATCCTGCGCGACGCGTGAACCGCGTCACCGCACGCGGGCGCCCCGTTGGTCAGACTCTCTTGCGCTGATGAAGATCGTCTCGGTCATGACCACCCACTCCCGCGGCGGTGCGGAGTTCGCCGCCGTCGAGATGCTCGACGCGCTCATCGACCGCGGCCACGAGCCGGTGATGCTGACCGACCAGCCCGCCATCGCCCGTGACCGGCGCGTGCCAGTCCGCCCCGTGGCGATCGGCCCGAAGCTCTCGACGCGCAGCTGGCGGTCGCTCGCCACCCAGTGGCCGGCGCTGCTGCGCGACCTGCGCACGGCGCTCGAGGCCGAGGCGCCGTACGACGTGCTGCTCGTCCATTACAAGAAGGAGCAGCTGCTGGCGGCGATGCTGCCCAAGCGGCTGCGCCCGGCTGTGGTCTGGTGCGAGTGGGGCCCGATCCCGTTTCCGCTGCGCAAGGGTCTCCCGCGTCAGCTCTACCTCGCGGCGGGCCGCCGGGCCGACCTCGTCCTGGCGATCTCCCAGGGCACGCACGACAACGTCGTCGATGTCGGGATCCCGGCATGGAAGGTCGTCACCGTCCCCAACGTCATGCGCACCGACGAGATCGACTACTCGCCGGCGGGCCGGGCTCGCATCCGCGAGGAGCTGGGGATCCCCTCGGAGGCGTTCGTCGTGGGGTGCATCAGCCGCTTCCACCCGAAGAAGCGCAACGACGTGGTCGTCGACGCCGTGAAGGCGCTGAACGACCCGCACGTCCACCTCATCCTCGCGGGTGACGGTGAGACCGAGGCCGACCTGCGCGCGCTGGGCGCCCCGCTCGGTGACCGCCTCCACGTGGTCCCCACCCCGGGCGGCGACGTCGGCGACGTCCTCTCCGCGTTCGACGTCTCCGTCTTCTGCCCGAGCCCCACCGAGGGCCAGCCCCGCGCGACGATCCTCGCGATGCTCGCCCGGCGCCCCGCACTGGCGACCGGGCCGGAGGGCGTGGCCGACATGATCTCGCCCGAGGTCGGGGGCATCTCGTCCCCGGAGAACGACCCCCCCGCGCTGGCGGCGCTGCTCCAGCGCTACCTGGACGATCCGGCGCTGATCGTCAGCCAGGGCGAAACGGGGCGGGCCCTGGCCGAACGGACCTATGCGGCGCCGGTCGTCGCGGACCTGCTCGAGGGATTGTTCGAGCAGGCGCGGGGCCACGCGGCTCGGCGACGGGGCGCGTAGGCGCGCCCGCGCTCGTCGTGCGAGGATCACGGGTCGATGTTCGACTGGAGTGACGGCGATTACGCCCTGACCGCAGCCGCCCTGGCCCCCGCCAGTGAGCGGGTGCTCGACGTGGTGGGCGCCAAGCCGGGCCAGCGTCTGCTCGACGTGGCCTGTGGGACCGGCAACGCGGCGCTGGCGGCCGCCCGGCGAGGCCTGGTCGCCACGGGCGTCGACCCGGCCATCGGTCTCCTGCAGATCTGCCGGTCGCGGTGCGAGAGCGAGGGCCTGCAGGCCGAGTTCCTCGGTGGTGACGCGCACGCCCTGCCGGTGCCGCGCGACGCGTTCGACATCACCGTGAGCGTGTTCGGCGTCATCTTCGCCCCGGATCCGTCGGTCGCGATCGCCGAGATGCTGCGCGCCACCCGGCCCGGTGGGACCGTCGCGCTCACGTCCTGGGTTCCAGGCGGCGCGGTGGACAGCGCGGCCCGGCTCCTGCGTGCGGCGCTCAGCGGCGAGCCTGACGACGACGCCCCGCGCTGGCAGGACCCCGCCTGGGTGGACGGACTGCTTCGCGACGCCGGCGCCCGCGAGGTCTCGCTCGTCGAGGAGGCACTGCCCTTCACCGCCGTGTCGCCCGAGGCCTGGTTCGCCGAGCAGGAGGAGCACCACCCGGTGTGGCGGTACGCCCAGCGCGAGCTCGCCGATGACGTGTGGGACGACGTGCGGCGCCGCTCGCTGGAGGTCCTGCACGCCGAGAACGAGGACAACGAGGCGTTCGCGGCCCGCAGCAGGTACGTGATCGTGCGAGGCGTGCGGTAGCGCGGTACCTTTCTGCGTCCACGGAGGGTGGTCGCTGCCTCGGGCGCCCGTGTGTCATCTCATGCCCGAAAGGACTCGCCCCATGTCCCGTCTTCGCCTCGCGGCCGTCGCTGCGATCGCCTGCCTCGCCGTCACCGCCGCCGTCGCGGTCGCGGTCGCCGCGACGCCGAAAGCCGGGACGTTCAAGGCGCCCAAGGGCCAGGTCCAGCGCGGGTACGACCTGAAGTTCACGGTGGCGAAGGGCGGCAAGAAGATCACGAAGGTCGTCGCGAACGTGCTGGAGACCTGCTCGGGTGAGAGCACGTCGCGCACGGTGACGGTGGGCCCCGGCCTGACGTGGGCGGTCAAGGGCGGCAAGTTCTCGGGCCGCAAGAAGGAGAGCGCCGACGGCGTGACGGTCTACACGACGCTGAAGGGCAGCTTCACCTCGCCGACGACGGCGAAGGGCATCATCCGGCAGGAGTCGATCGTGGCCGGGTCGACCTGCGACACGTACGAGCTGAAGTTCACCGCGAAGCGGGGGTAACGCACCGGGGGTGAACCGTCTCCGCGCACAAGGAGTGCGCGGATCCGTCACACGTCCGCCAGCGCCACCCGCAGCCGCTCGACCACCGTCTCGATGTCGCCCGGGACCATGGACGCCGACAGCGGGAGCGCCACGTGCCGGTCGGCGACCTCCTCGGACACCGGCCGGCGCCCGTGCGACTCGTACTCCGTGAAGTACGTCAGCGACGGGTACCACGTCGTCTGGATCCCGTCGGCGGCCAGCGCGTCGCGCACGGCGTCGCGCGTCCCGCGGTCGGGCAGCAGGATGCAGAAGGCGAAGTGCGTGGCGCGCTCGACGTCCTCGCCGGCCCAGGGCAGCTCGACGCCCGGGACGTCGGCCAGCAGCTCCCGATAGCGGCGGACCCCGGCGCGGCGGGCCTCCAGGTCGGCGCGCAGCCGGGGCAGCCGGGAGAGGCCCAGCGCGGCGCGCGGCTCGTCCATCCGGTAGTTGAAGCCCACGTCGACGATGTCGTAGCTCTCGGCGTGGCCGCGGTGGCGGTCCCACGTCACGGACGTCATCGCGTGCGAGCGCAGCGAGCGGACCTTCGCCGCGTACTCCTCGTGCGCGGTCGTGACCATGCCGCCCTCGCCCACGCACAGCTGCTTCTTGGAGAAGAACGAGAAGCAGCCGATGTCGCCGGCCAGGCCGACCGGCGTCTCGTCGGCGCACAGCGCGCCCACGGCCTGCGCGCAGTCCTCGATGAGCACGAGGCCCCGGTCGCCGCACAGGCCGCGCAGCGCGACCATGTCCGCCGCGTACCCGGCGAAGTGGACGGCGATGACCGCCTTCGTGCGCGGCGAGATGCGCGAGGCGACATCGAGCACGTCGAGGGTGGGCTCCAGCGGGGAGCGCACGTCGGCGAGGATCGCCTCGGCGCCGCAGTAGCGCGCAGCCGCCGCGGTGGCGACGAAGGTGAACGCCGGGACGATGACCTCGTCGCCCGGGCCGATGCCCGCGGCGAGCAGCGCGAGGTGCAGGGCCGCCGTCCCGGAGGCCACCGCCACGGCGTGCGATGCGCCCGTCCACTCCGCGAACGCCGCTTCGAAGGCCTGCGTGCGCGGGCCCATCGTCAGCCAGCCCTCCTCCAGGCACGCCAGGACGGCCTGGACGTCCTCCTCGGGGACCTTCACGTCGGTCAGGGGGATGGAGAATGGAGTACTCATGACGACAACTCGTGTCGCAGGGCGGCGACGACGCGGTCCTGCTGCTCGTGGGTCAGATGCGGGAACAGCGGGATCGTGACCTCGGTCCGGGCCACGCGCTCGGTCCGCGGCAGGGAGATCGGGCCGAGCCGCTCGCGGTAGGCCGTGAACTCGTGCACCGCCGGATAGAAGACGCTCGTCTGCACCCCGTGCCGCTCACGCAGCGCGATCCGCAGCGGGTCGCGCCGTTCGGGCTCGTCGACGGTGATCGGCATGACGTAACAGGACGAGTCCTCCACCGTCTCGTCGGCGAACGGGAACGACAGCCCCGGCACGTCGGCCAGCAGCGACCGGTAGCGGCGCGTCAGGCCGCGGCGGATCTCGATATCCGCCTCCAGCCGCCCCAGGCGCGAGAGGCCAAGCGCGCTGCGCGGCTCGTCGATCCGGTAGTTGAAGCCCAGGCCCACGACGTCATACGTCGTCGTGCGGCCGGTGTGGCGGTCCCACGTGCCGCTCGTCATCGCGTGCGAGCGCAGGGACCGCGCGATGTCGGCGACGCGGTCGTCGTCGGTGCAGAGCAGGCCGCCCTCGCCCACCGACAGGATCTTGTTGCTGAACAGGCTGAAGCAGCCCGCGTCGCCCCAGGTCCCCAGCTTCCTGCCGCCGAGCACCGCGCTCGGCGCGTGCGCGACGTCCTCGACGAGCGCCAGGCCGTGCTCGTCGCACAGGGCGCGCAGGGTGTCGACCGGCGCGGCGTAGCCGGCGAAGTGCACCGCCGCGACGGCCTTCGTGCGCGGGGTGATCGCCGCGCGCACCGCGTCCGGGTCGATCGAGAAGTCGTGGTCGCCGAGGATGTCGGCGAAGACCGGCGTGCCGCCGCAGTAGAGGACCGCGCTGGCCGTCGCCGCGAACGTCATCGCCGGGACGATGACCTCGTCGCCGGGACCCACCCCCGCCGCGAGGTAGGCCAGATGCAGCGCCGCCGTGCACGAGTTCACCGCGACGGCGTGCGCGCAGCCCAGATGCTCGGCGAACGCCGCCTCGAAGGCCTGCGTGCGCGGGCCCATCGTCAGCCAGCCCGAGCGCAGGACGTCCGCGACCGCATCGAGATCCTCCTGCTCGAGCCGGAGGTCGAACAGGGGGATCTGCGGGAAGCCCGCCTGCGAGGCGGGGTTATCCGATGTTCCGGTACTTGCCATCGAAGGGGTCTCCGAACGCGCCCGCGTCAAGCCCCGCGATGACCTCGCCGATCCCGTCGGGCACCGTCATCGTCGTCTCGAAGCCGAGCACGCGCTTGATCTTGTCGAAGCTGACCTTGTAGTCGCGCGGGTCCTCGTTCTTGGTGACGAACGTGACCTTCCCGCGGCCGACCTGCCGGTCGATCTCCTGCACGAGGTCGGCCTTGCGGTAGTTCTCGCCCGAGCGGCCCACGTTGAAGACCTCGCGGGTCACGACCTCCGGCGCCGCGTCGAGCACCGTGCGGACCGCGCGGCCCGCGTCGCGGACGTGCACGTAGGGCCGCCAGAACTGCTCGCCGAAGACCTCACGCTCGCGATCGGCCCACAGGTCGCGGGTGAACTCGTTGACGGTGAGGTCGAAGCGCCTGCGCGGCGCGACGCCGTAGATCGTCGAGAAGCGCAGGCATGTCGGCTGCAGGTCGCCCGTGTCGCCGTCGAGCAGCAGACGCTCCATGCCGACCTTCTGCTCGGCGTACAGGGACACCGGGGCGAGCTCGCCCTCCTCGGTGATCGGCACCGTCGGGTCGGCCATGCGCCCGTAGTTCGAGCACGTCGAGGCGAAGATGAAGCGCTGCACCCCGGCGGCGTCCGCGTCGGCGATCATGCCGCGCGTCCCCTCGAGGTTGACGTCGTTGGACAGCTCGGGGTCCCGCGCGCAGGCGGGGTCGCCGACGATCGCCGCGAGGTGCACGACCGCGTCGGCGCCCTCGACCGCGCGCCGCCGGACGTCCTGGTCGCGGATGTCGCCCTGGACGAGCTCGACGCCCTTGGCCTGCAGGCCCGCGGCGATGTCGTCCTGGCCGTGCAGCAGCACGTCCAGCGCCCGCACCTTCCGGCCGCTGGCCAGCAGCTCCTCGCACAGCGGCGCGCCGATGTACCCGGCGCCGCCTGTCACCACAACCGTCTCGCTCATCTGTCTCCTGTCCTCATCAGCTCGTCGCCCCTCTTCATCGACCGCGCGTCGAAGCCCTGCATGAGCATGGCTCCGAACCGCTCGTGGAAGACGTCGGGGCCGAAGTCCTGGGCGTGCGTGCGCAGCGCCGCGTCGTCGAGGGTCAGGCCCTCGAA
>SYBY01000323.1 GCA_005788585.1 Actinomycetota bacterium
CACGGTCGCCGCCGCGCGGACCACCGCCGCCGCCCGGTCCGGCGTACGCGGCGCCCGGCAGACCCAGCGCCAGGGTGGCGGCCAGCGCGGTCGCGCCGGCCTTCGTCTTGATGGACATCTCACTCCTCATGTGGGGGACAGCACGAAACGAACTGCCGGCTGAGACGCGGCCGGGCCCCCGGTGTCAGGAGCTACCGACAGGTTCTTTGCGGCGTGGTCGCTGCTGTCCCGGGGCATGGGCGCACCATCGACGGTGCGCGTCTGTGCTGCCCGAGAGGTTCCTGAGAGTTCGCTGGGGATCTGTCACCCGGCCGCTCGGGCCGGGGCAGTTCTAGCGGTCGATCGCGTCGCGGTCGGGCCGGTAGGCGAGCGCCATCCGGACACCGGCAGCGGTGATGATGATCGTGATCGCGAGGATGAAGGCGTCGATGGCCTTGACATCGATCGACCAGAGGACGAGCCAGAGCGCGAGGGCGAACGTGGTAGCGACGATGAGTCCCATGAGGCGGTGGATCTTAGTGATCGCGCACGCGGATCGCCGTCACGTCCGCAGCGCCGCCGCGAGGTCCGCGACGACCGCGCGGACGGCTGCCGCCGGGTCGTCGGCCTCGGCGGCCTCCCGCACCAGACGCGACCCGACGATGACGCCGTCGGCGCCCGCATCGGCCGCCGCAGCAGCCGCTTCCGGGGTCGCGATGCCGAAGCCGAGGGCCACGGGAACGTGCGTCGCGGCGCGTGCGCGGTCGAGGATCGGCGCGAAGCTCTCCTTCGAGCCGGTCCGCTCCCCCGTCGTGCCCGCCACGGACACCGTGTAGAGGAACCCCCGGGCGCGCTCGCCGATCGCGCGCAGGCGCTCGTCGGGCGTGGTCGGCGCGACGAGCGGCACGAGCGCCAGACCGGCGGCGTCGCACGCGGCGAGGATCTCGGGTGCCTCCTCGAGCGGGAGGTCGGGCACGATCAGGCCGCTCGCGCCCGCGTCGACCGCGGCGGCGACGAACGTCTCCGTGCCGCGGGCGAGCACGAGGTTGACGTAACACATGAGGACGACCGGCAGGCGCTGCGACAGCGTGCGGCAGACGTCGAGGACGCCGTCGAGGGTCGCCCCGGCCGCGAGCGCCTTCGTCCCCGCGTCGTGGATGACCGGGCCGTCGGCGAGCGGGTCGCTGTAGGGCACGCCGAGCTCGACGAGGTCGGCGCCGCCGTCGGCGTACGCCAGGCCGATCGCGCGGGACGTCTCCACGTCCGGGAACCCGCCCATGAGGTACGGCATGAGCGCGGCGCGGCCGGCCTTGTTCGCGAACGCGGCGGCGATCCGCTCGGCGCCCGCGTTCGTGCTCGCCGTGGTGTCGGCGCTAGCCACGGGCGAGCACCTCCGCGAGGTCCTTGTCGCCGCGGCCGGACAGGCAGAGCAGGTCCAGCTCGGACCCGCCGCCGTCCCCGTGCAGGATGTGGTGGAACGCGTGCGCGGTCTCCAGCGCGGGGATGATCCCCTCCAGCCGGGAGACCTCGCGGAACGCGGCGAGCGCGTCGGTGTCCCCCACCGCGATGTACGTCGCGCGCCCCTCGTCGCGCAGCCACGCGTGCTCGGGGCCGGAGCCCGGGTAGTCCAGGCCGGCGCTGACGGAGTGCGCTTCGAGGATCTGGCCGTCGGGTGACTGCATGATCGCCGAGAGCGCCCCGTGCAGCACGCCGGGCTTGCCGCCGACGGTCAGCGGCGCGCCGTGGCGCTCGGTGTCGATCCCGTCCCCGGCGGCCTCGATGCCGACGAGCTTCACGGACGGGTCGCCGTAGAAGCCGGCGAACGTGCCGATCGCGTTTGACCCGCCGCCGACGCACGCGAGCACCCGGTCGGGCAGGCGGCCGCGGCGCTCGAGGATCTGGGCGCGCGCCTCGTCGCCGATGACGCGCTGCATCTCGCGCACGATCGCGGGATACGGCGCCGGCCCGACGGCCGAGCCGATGATGTAGTGCGTCGTCTCCACGTTCGTCACCCAGTCGCGAATCGCCGCGCTCACGGCCTCGGCGAGGGTCTTGGCGCCGGACTCGACGCTGACGACGGTCGCCCCGAGCAGCTCCATGCGCTGCACGTTGGGCTTCTGGCGGCGGATGTCCTCGGCGCCCATGTAGACGATGCACTCGAGGTCGAGCAGCGCGCCCGCCGTGGCGCTCGCGACGCCCTGCTGGCCCGCGCCCGTCACGGCGATGATCCGCTGCTTGCCCATCCGCTTGGCGAGCAGCCCCTGGCCCAGCGCCGTGTTGATCTTGTGCGACCCCGTGTGGTTGAGGTCCTCGCGCTTGAGCCACACCTCGCGCCCGGCGGCCTCGCTCAGGCGCTCGGCGAGGTACCGCGGCGACGGGCGGCCGACGTAGTCGCGCAGCAGGACCGTGAGCTCCTCGCGGTACCCGGCGTCGGTGCGCGCGGCGACCCACGCGGTCTCCAGCTCACCCAGCGCGGGCATGAGGGTCTCGGGGACGTACTGCCCGCCGTACGGGCCGTAGCGGTGCTCGACCGCAGCCTCGGACGTGCTCATGGCGTGGCCTCCTCCGGAACGTGGGTGCTCGCCACGGCCTCCATGAAGGCCGTGACCTTCGCGACGTCCTTGACGCCGGGCGACGCCTCGGTGCCGCTGGCGACGTCGACCGCGAAGGGCCGGACGGTCTCGATCGACGCGGCGACGTTCTCCGGGGTCAAGCCGCCGGAGAGGATGAGCGGCACGCCGCCGCGGTGCTGGAGCGCCAGGCGCCACTCGAAGGTCTGCCCCGTGCCGCCGGGCTGGCCGGGCACGTGCGCGTCGAGCAGGTGGTAGTCGACACGCTGGAACGAGCCGAGCGCGCGGACGTCGCCCTCGCCTGCGACCCGCGCCGCCTTGATGACCCGCGCGCCCGTGCGCCGGGCGACCTCGTCGGCGTACGCGGGCCCCTCGTCGCCGTGCAGCTGGATGAGCGTGAGACCGACCTGGTCGGCGGTCATGACGACGTCGTCGAGGACAGCGTTGACGAACACGCCCGCCAGCTCGACGCGGCGGTTCATCGCGGCACCGATCTCCACGGCGTCGCCCATGCGCACCCGGCGCTTGGAGTGCTTGAAGAAGATCATCCCCAGCGCCCATGCGCCGGCCTCCGCGCACAGCTCTGCGTCGGCGAGTGACGTGATCCCGCAGTGTTTGACCCGAACGACCTCAGTCATCGCTGTCCATCGTAGGGGGGCTGCGAGGATGGGTGGCGTGACCCTCACCGCCACCGACGAAGCGTTCGCCACCGAGGCGCTCGCCAGGCTTCGAACCCTCACCGGCAACCCTGACGCCGGCTTCCGCGAGGACCAGCTCGAAGCCATCACCGACCTCGTCGAGGACCGCGCCCGCGTGCTGTGCGTCCAGCGCACCGGCTGGGGCAAGTCCGCCGTCTACTTCGTCGCGACCGCGCTGCTGCGCGAGCGCCGCGCCGGCCCGACGCTCATCGTCAGCCCGCTCCTGGCGCTCATGCGCAACCAGATCGCCGCCGCGCAGGCGCTCGGCCTGCGCGCCCACACGATCAACAGCACGAACCGCGACGAGTGGGACGAGATCCGCGCCGGCCTGGCCGCCGACGAGATCGATCTGCTGCTCATCAGCCCCGAGCGGCTGAACAACCCGCGCTTCCGCGACGACATGCTGCCGCTGTTCGCGTCGTCGGTCGGCCTGCTGGTGATCGACGAGGCGCACTGCATCTCCGACTGGGGCCACGACTTCCGCCCGGACTACCGGCGCGTGAAGGACATGCTCGACGCGATCGGCACGGATGTCGCCGTCCTCGCGACGACCGCGACGGCGAACGACCGCGTGGTCCGCGACGTCACCGAGCAGATGGCCCGCGGCGACGACACCCGCCTGCGTACGTATCGCGGCCCGCTGGCCCGGACCAGCCTGCGCCTGGAGGCGCTCGAGCTCCCCCGCCCCGCCGAGCGCCTGGCGTGGCTGGTCGAGCACCTCCCCCGGCTGCCGGGCGCCGGCATCGTCTACACGCTGACCAAGCGCGACGCCGACCAGGTCGCGTCGTTCCTCACCGCCCACGGGATCGCCGCCGCGGCGTACAGCGGCGAGCAGGACACCGAGCTGCGCGTCGCGACCGAGGAGCGGCTGCTGCGCAACGAGCTGAAGGCGGTCGTCGCCACCAGCGCG
>SYBY01000324.1 GCA_005788585.1 Actinomycetota bacterium
GCGGGTCGGGTCAAACCAGTCGGAGGAACACATGGACGCAGGACGCCTGCAGCGGATCCCGGTCTTCGCCGATCTCGGCGCCGAGGCCCTGGACCACATCGCCGCGCTCGCCGCCGAGGTGTCCGTGCCCGCCGGCAAGGAACTCGTGCGCGAGGGCGACTACTCCTACGACCTGCTCGCCATCGAGGAGGGCACGGCGAAGGTCGAGCGTGGCGGCGAGCAGATCGCAGAGCTCGGCGCCGGTGACGTGATCGGCGAGATGGGCGTCCTCGAGCGCAGCCAGCGCAACGCCACGGTGACCGCCACCTCCCCCATGCTGCTCATCACGCTGACGGGATGGGACATCCGCAAGCTGCGCAAGTCGACGCCCGAGGCGGTCGACCGCCTGCGCGACCTCGTCGCCAAGCGCAGCGCCGAGGCCTAGCCGGCGCAGTACTCGGTGTCGATCGACGCGGGTCCGCCTGCGAGGCTCACCGGCCCGCCGCGCAGGGCGCCGCGGTCAACACCCTGATGCGGCCGTCTGCAGACCACGCACCTGGAGGAACCAGTCACCGGTCCGGTGCGAGCGCGGCGTCGACGTACCGAGCCAGTTCGGCGTCGAGGACCGCGGTCGGGACCGCGTCGGCGGTCCCCGCGGAGAAGAGGAACGACTGAGCGACGAGCAGCAGGCCACGGGCGATGATCTCCGGATCGCCGGCCCGGACCGACCCGTCGTCCTGCCCCGCCGCGACCGCCGCGGACAGCAGCGCGAGGGCATGGCGCTGCGACGCCCCCAGGTGGCCGAGGACGTAGGGCAGGAGCAGCTCGGGCTCGGCGTCGACGACCTTGCGCAGCAGCGGGTGGTCCCGCAGCTCGCGCAAGCCGGAGACGACCTGGCGGCTCAGCCGCGAGCGGCCGTCCTTGCCGGCCTCGTGCGCCGCCGCGGCGGTGGCCTCCAGCGTGGCCCCGAACTCCCGGGTCATGAGCTCGCGCAGCACCGCGTCGACGTCGGGATACCGGCGGTAGACGGTCATCCGGCTCACCCCGGCACGCCGGGCGATGTCCGTCAGCGTCGTGCGCCGGACCCCGAAGTCGAGGACCGACGAGCGCGTCGCATCCAGGATCGCCTGGGTCGTCGAATCGGTCATGCGGCGACCAGGTGCGCCGACGCGGCAACCAGCGTCCGCACCCGCGGCGCGACGAGGTCACGGGTGGCCGGGACCAGCCCGATCCGGGTCCGGCGGTCGAGGACGTCGTCGGCATCCAGCGCGCCCTCGGCGCGCATCGCGTGCAGCACCTCGACGCGGAGGACGTCCAGGCCGGGCGCGAGCGGGGCGAGCAGCTCAGGGTCGCCTGCGGCGAGCGCGAGGACGGCGGGCGCCTCTGTGCCGTGGCGGTCCACCAGCCGTCCCGGGGCCGGGACTGCGGCGAGCGCGGCACGGGAAGCGGCGCCCACGAGCGGCAGGTCCGCGGTCCGGCAGGGGCCCGCGCGCAGGCCGCCGGTGTCGACGGCGGCGTCGACCGCGTCCTCGGCCATGCGGCGGTAGGTCGTGAGCTTGCCGCCGACGACGCTGACGAGTCCGCCTGACCCGCGCAGCACCACGTGCTCACGCGACAGGTCGGCCGTGCGGGTGCCCGGCGCACCGTCGACGAGCGGCCGCAGGCCCGCGTAGGTGCCCAGCACGTCGGCGTCGGTCAGTGGCACCTCCAGCGCGCCGGAGATCGTCTCCAGCAGGAACGCGACGTCGGTCGCGGGCGCCTCCGGCACCTCCGGCAGCGCGCCGGTGATCGGCTCGTCGGTGATACCGACGTAGGCCAGCCCGGAGCGCTGCGGGATCGCGAAGACGAAGCGGCTGGCATCGCCGGGCACGGGCACGCTGAGAATGCCTGCCAGGCCACCGAGGGACCGCAGCGACACGACGAGGTGGCTGCCGCGGCTGGGTCGCATGTGCAGCGCCGGATCCAGGTCTCCCGCCCAGACGCCCGTGGCGTTGATGACCGTTCGCGCGCGGACGTCGAACGTCTCTCCCGTCAGCTCGTCGCGGACCCGGGCGCCGCCGGGTGCCGCCTCGACCACGCCGCAGCGCGTCGCGATGTGCGCGCCGTGCGCGGCGGCCGTGCGCGCGAGCCCGACCACGAGGCGGGCGTCGTCCTCCAGCTGGGCGTCCCACGCCACGAGACCGCCACGCAGCCGGTCGCGTCGGACACCGGGTGCGATCTCGAGCATCTCGGCGGGATCGGCGCGGTGCACGCGCGGCAGCTCCCTCGCGGGCGTACCGGCGGCGCGGCGCAGCCCGTCACCGAGGTGCAGGCCGACCGCCGACCGGCGCTCGACCGATCGCGGAACCCCGGGCGTCAGCGGCACGACCTGCCGGATCGGGCGCACGAGGTGCGGCGCGGTGCGCTCGAGCAGCACGCCGCGCTCCCGCGCGCTCTCCATCGCGATGCCGACCGCGCCGGACGCGAGGTACCGCAGGCCCCCGTGGACGAGCTTCGCGCTCCACCGGCTGGTGCCGTGCGCCAGGTCCCGGCGCTCGACCAGCGCGGTCCGGAGGCCACGTGATGCCGCGTCGAGCGCAGCACCGGCGCCGGTGACCCCGCCGCCGACCACGAGGACGTCGAGCGGTTCGCCGTCGCGCAGCTCCGTGAGCGCGGCTGCGCGGGTCGTGCGGTTGAGGTGCGACGGATGTGACATTCAGTCGCACACTGTAACATCGTCTTGCATGACGGCCGACTTCTCGCTGCCCGCCGATCCCGCCTCCGCCTGGGCCGCCCCGCCCGAGACCCCGCTGGTCTCGCCGCGCGTCCGCGAGCTGCTGGCCCAGGTGTTCGACATCGACCCCGACGCCGCCACCCCGGCCCCGCCGACGCGCGTCGGCGAGAGCCGGCTCTCGCCGGCCGCGATCGCAGCGCTGTCGGACGCGACCGGGAGCGAGCACGTCCGCCTCGACACCGCATCCCGCGCCGCGCACGCGAACGGCATGTCGTACCTCGACCTGCTCCGCCGCCGGACCGGACAGGCGCCGGCCGCGCCCGACGCGGTGATCGTGCCCGGGGACGAGACCGAGATCGCGTCGGTCCTCGCAGCGTGCGCCTCCCATGGCGTCGCCGTCGTGCCGTTCGGCGGCGGCACGAGCGTCGTCGGCGGCGTCCGGCCCGAGGCCGGGCCGCTCGCGGCGGTGGTGGCCCTCGACCTGTCGCGGCTGGACCGGCTCATCGAGGTCGATGCGGTCTCGCGCACCGCCACCCTGCAGGCGGGGCTGACCGGCCCGCGTGCCGAGGCCCTCCTGGCCGAGCACGGGTTCACCCTCGGCCACATCCCGCAGAGTTTTGAGCGCGCGACCATCGGCGGGTATGCGGCGACCCGCTCGGCCGGTCAGCTCTCCACCGGCTGGGGCCGGTTCGACGCGCTCGTCGAGCACGTCCGCGCGGTGACGCCGGCGGGCACCCTGGACCTCGGCCGCGCGCCGGGCACGGCCGCTGGCCCCGACCTCGTGCAGCTCGTCCTGGGCTCGGAGGGCGCGTTCGGCGTGATCACCGAGGTCACGGTTCGGGTGCGGCCGGTTCCCGAGGTCCGGCGCCACGAGGGCTGGCGGGTCGCCAGCTTCGCCGCCGGGGTACGGATCGTCCGCGCGCTCGGGCAGGACGGTCCCCGCCCCGATCTCCTGCGGCTGTCGGACGAGACGGAGACGGCGCTCGGCGTCGCGACCGCCGGCGAGGAGGCCGGCGACGGCTGCCTGCTGATCGTCGGGTGGGAGGGTTCGGCCGAAGACGTCGCGCACCGGGCCGGTGCGGCCACCGCGCACTTGCGTGAGGCAGGCGCCGTCGCACTCGGCGAGGACGCGGCCGCCTCGTGGCGTGCAGGCCGCTTCCGCGCCCCGCGCCTGCGCGACGAGCTGCTCGCCGCCGGGCTGCTGGTGGAGACCCTGGAGACCGCGGTGCGGTGGCGCGACCTCGAGGCGCTGCACGCGACCGTCGGCGAGCGCCTGGGCGCGGCGCTCGACGGTGCCCGGCCCATCGTGGCGTGTCATCTGTCACACGTGTACCCCGCGGGCGCCTCGCTGTACTTCTCGGTCCTCGCCCGTCAGGACGACGGCGATCCCGTCGCCCAGTGGCAGCGCGCGAAGCGTGCGGCGACCGACGCACTCGCGGCGGGCGGCGCGACGGTGACGCATCACCACGCGGTGGGCGCGGACCATGCGCCGTGGATGACCGCCGAGGTCGGGGCGTCCGGAGTCGAGCTCCTGCGCGCGGTCAAGGCCCACCTCGATCCCGCGGGCGTGATGAACCCCGGAAAGCTGCTGCCGTAGCGCGACGGGACCCGCGCGGACTTGCACGGCCACAGGCGGCTTCGCGATGCTTGCGCCATGACCGAGCACGACGCGCAGGCCGGCGACTGGATCGAGGAGCGCACCGTCGACGGCCCGCCCCGGCGCGGGCTCATCCTGGAGGTGCTCGGGCAGCCCGGCCACCGCCACTACCGCGTCGAGTGGGACGAGGAGCACATCGTCGTGCACTTCCCCAGCCC